>DATMHB010000692.1:0-2285 GCA_035555175.1 Flavisolibacter sp.
TGTCGAAGGTCCTTGGGATCGTCACCTTCAGGATCTTTCCCACGCATATGGGAGGGCAAAAAGGTGTAGCGGTTTTCTATCAATATCTTCAGCAGCACCTGGAAATATTGCTGGCAGGATCGAATGACAACCAGGAAAGCGGATCGATCAAGATGGAACGGATCCTTTATCCCAACAAACAGATCTATCGCAATTATTGGAAGATAGCCCGGCTAAAAAAAATTGCCATCGAAAATAATATCGGCCTTTTGGTTGCCGAACATTCCTATGCCGGCTGGATCGCATGGCTGGTAGCAAAAAAACTAAAAAAGCCATTTATCATTCATTCACACAATATCGAAAGCGCCCGCTTCCGGCACATGCGCCAGTGGTGGTGGCCGTTGTACCAGCTCTACGAAGCCTGGATCCATCGTAAAGCCGATCATAATTTTTTTATTAGTGAAGATGACCTGCGATTCGCCATCGAACATTTCCGTTTGTCAGCGGAGAAGTGTTCAGTTGTGAGTTATGGTGTGGAATCGACGGAAGTTCGAAAGGAGAGAAATGAAATTCGAAAGGCGCTTCAATTGCCTGCTGAAGAGATCATCTTTCTTTTTAACGGCACACTGGATTACCGGCCAAACTATGACGCAGTGGTCCAGCTGTGCGAAAATATACAGCCGCTGTTCCGCCGGCAACTGTCGAACTACAGGATCGTTGTCACGGGCAACCGTGCGCCCGCAGACCTCATCAGGAAAATGATGGACCATGGGATCGATTATTTGGGTTATGTCAATAATCTTCCGCTGTATTACCAGGCCGCTGACCTTTTTCTGAACCCCGTATCGAACGATACGGGTGTAAAGACAAAGCTCATTGAAGCCATCGCCAATAATTGCAAGGCCCTCTCTACTTCGTCGGGGGCCAGGGGCATCATGAAAAACCTGTGCGGGGAAAAATTAGTTATAGTGCCCGAAGGGGATTGGAATATTTTTGTGGATGCCGCTGTCACAGCGGTGCGCACCAAAACTTCGGACACACCTATGGCCTTTTATGAATATTATCATTGGAAGAATATTGCCGCAACGGCAGCCGTTAAGATGGAGGAATTGATCCGCAGATGAAACGATCACTGGATATATCGGTTGTGATCTGTTCGTACAACCGCGCCGACTATATTATCGGCGCGCTGGAAAGTCTTTGGCAGCAAACTTTCGATAAGGATCGCTTTGAAGTGCTGGTGGTCGATAACAACAGCATCGACAATACCGGCGAGCTGGTACAGGCGTACATCGAAGACCATCCCGGCTTCGATCTGAAATACCTTACCGAAAGCAGGCAGGGCGCGTCCTTTGCGCGCAACACCGGCGCATCATTTTCCTCAGGTGCATTGCTCTGCTTTATGGATGATGATGCCATCGCTGAACCGGAGTATCTGCAGCGCATTGCAGATTTTTTCCCTGCACATTCCGATGCTGCCGCTCTTGGTGGACGGATCATCCCGAAATATATTCCTGCCGAACCTAAATGGATGTCCCATTTTGTTTCTTCACTCGTGGGCAATTTTGATTACAGCCAGGAGCTCACGGTTTTTCAGCAAGGCAAATACCCGCTCGAATCGAATATGATCGTGCGCAAAGACGACTTCGATGCCATTGGCGGGTTCAACACCGCCTTACCTGGAGTGAAGGGAACATTGCGCGTGGGCGGTGAAGGAAAAGAGTTTTTCCTCCGGCTCCAGGCGCTGGGCAAAAAAGTATATTACGATCCAAAGGCCATCGTGCACCATGTGGTTGAGGTAAAGAAGCTTACACCCCATTATATGTACCGGGTAGCTTCCGGGATCGGCAGGGGTGAAAGAGTAAGAACGAAGGCGATCAGCCAGGGCGCGTTCATCAAAAAGATACTGGAGTACCTGTATAAGCTTGCGGGCTCCGTGGTGCTTGCGATACTTTATGCGCTGAAAGCAAAGCCCGCGCAATCATGGCCCGTGATCAAATTCAGGATCGATGCATTGAAAGGGCTGCTTGAGAAGGCTTCCGAAGGCGAAGAGTCACAACAATTCAAAATTGAAAATTCAAAAACTTAAGCACGATCTTTCCTTACTGAATACCATCCATTCTACGGAGAACAGTTTTGCTGTGGGGAATGATTGCATGCAGCAAAGAAAAATCGTGCTTTAAATCCTTTGTGTACTTTCAGTTCTTCGTGATCCCCACGGTGGCTGCAAGATCAGGGTGAGTGCGTGTGTGAGTCCTCCCGGCCTCGTAGATTGGCGCGCCTGGCGTCCTGGCCCCGCCGCGGCG
>DATMHB010000693.1:0-3291 GCA_035555175.1 Flavisolibacter sp.
GTGTCCAACGTATGGCAGAACATTGGCGAAACGGAAAACAAAGGCATCGAAGTAACGGTGAACAGCAGGAATATCGTGCAGCGGAATTTTTCATGGAACACTACTGCAACGTTCACAAAAACCCATGAAGAAATAACGAAGCTGATCGGCAGCCAGCAAACGATCATAGGCAATCCGACGCCGGAGACAATGTCGCTGCTGGTGGGACATCCTATCCATTCTTTCTATTCCTACCTTAAGCAGGGCATCTGGCAGGCAAAGGATGCCGACCTTGCTGCGCGCTATAAATTTGGCAACACGCCATTCAAGGCCGGCGACATCCGCGTACTCGATGTTAATGGCGATTCAAGCATTAACACAAATGACAGGATCTATCTTGGATCGACACAGCCTGACTTTGTACTGGGTCTTCAAAACAGTTTTACCTACCGCGGATTCGACCTGGCTGTATTTCTCTTCTGGCGCTATGGCCAAATGCTGAATGCGGAATTTCTCGGACGGTATAATCCTTCAGGTGAAGGAAGCGGACCCGCCAACCTGAACTATTGGACGCCGGAAAATTCAACCAACGATTTCCCAAGACCGAAGATGGGCGCAAGGTTCATTGATATTCCCGCCTACCAGGCCTTATACTTTGTGGACGGATCTTATTTCAAGATCAAAACGATTACACTGGGCTATACCTTCGGTAAATCCATTGCGTCAAAGATTGGCGGTGAAAACATTCGTTTGTATGCTACAGGCAATAATATTTTCACCAGGGCCAAAAGTCATCTCGTAAAGGATTATGATCCTGAAAGAGGCGGTGCTGAATCTTCTCCTCTAAGCCGCCAGTTTGTTTTTGGATTGAACCTTGGCTTTTGAGAAAACTTTCTAACACTACTAAATCGGTATACAAATGAAAAAAATATTGATCCCATATTACTTGATCACCTTCTCGCTTCTTTGCGCATCATGCAAAAAGCTGAATGAAGTGAATCCTTCGGGGGCTACAGCCGAAGCAGTTTGGACCACGCCCGAAGGCATATTGACGCTTATTAATGGGGCTTACTCTGAGCTGCGTAATTTTTACGGAAAGGAAGATGCCGTTCTGATGACCGAGGGCGGAACAGACATCTGGTTCAATCAAAACAAGGCCAATTTTGCCAACCAGCTAACGCGCTATGAAAGTTTTACGGCGGCCTCGAGCGGCACCAACCGCAATACGTTCAGAACCTTGTACAGATGCCTCAACCTGGCCAATGCAGGCATCGGCAGGATCAAAAGTATTAATTATCCTTCCGTGCAGGAACGCAATCGCCGCGAAGGCGAGCTCCGTTTCTTAAGGGCTTTTGACCTATGGCATATCGTTGAATTCTGGGGCGGCGCCAATCTGCGCACAACAGAAACACAGGGCGCCGAAGTAACCGCACATAGAAGCTCTGTTGAAGATTTTTATAAGGTCATTATCGAGGACCTTGAATTTGCGAAGCAAAATTTGCCCGACCAGGATTTTTGGGGAAAGGAATACAGCCGTGCATCCAGAAAATCTGCGGCAGGCTTGTTAGCGCGCGTGTATCTGACACGTGCTTATTACGCTGCAGGCGCAGATGCGCAGAGCTGGTTCACCAAGGCTCGTGACGCAGCAAAATTTGTCATTGATAATGCGGCCCAATTAAAAACGGCGCTCACGCCTAAATACGCCGATCTGTGGCTGCCTGCCAACAATAAAAAAGTGAGTGCGGCGGGCGGAGAATCGTTGTTCACGATCAGCAACTCCACCAATACAACGCTGAATTATGATAACAACGCCAACCGCATGCATATGTGGTATCTGACACAATACAGCGGGCGCATTGGCGCATTGCAGTTAAGTCTTGATTATGGCAACGATAATCAGCGACGCCTTCAGCCGACGCGGGCTTTGCTCGACATGTACAATGAAAATATAGACGCCCGTTATGAAGGTTCTTTCCAGGAAGTTTGGATCGCCAATAAAGATTATGTATGGACAACTGCCGATGCCAACACCTATAAAAAGTTGTCGGGCATCGTGGGCAGGCAATTGAAGGCTGGTGTTGACACTGCCCTGTATATTACAAAGAAGAGCATTTCAGACGAATCGTCCCGTCCCTACATTGTATTTGACAGGGATACGATGTACAAACCAAACGGCACCATTGCGGGCGTAAATGCCTGGCCGGCGCTGATCAAATTTGCATTCCCTAATAGAACGGCGCCCAATGCACAGCCTGGGTACAATGATATTTTTCTTATCCGTTTTGCCGAAATGTATCTCATCGCCGCGGAAGCTGAATTTCGTCTGGGTAATAATGCGGCTGCAGCAGACTATATCAATGTGGTCAGGACAAGGGCTGCCAAGCCAGGCCAAACATCCGCCATGCAAGTGACGGCGGCCGATATTAATATCCAGTTCATACTCGATGAAAGGGCAAGGGAATTTGCAGGAGAGCAAATCAGGTGGTTTGATTTAAAACGTTCCCTGTCCGCCGACCAATGGGTAGCACGCATCAAGTCGCTCAATCCCGACATTACTGCGGTTCAGCCGTATCACAGGTTGAGGCCAATACCGCAGGAGGAAATTGATGCGCTAACGAATGGTGCCGAGTTCGGACAAAACCCCGGATACTAACGGTGGTCATTAACCGGGATCGACCAACGGCTCCGTACAACAAAAAGTAATCGATGAAAAATGTTTTAGTTGCGGTTTCAATTTTCCTGGTCCTGGCTGCACAAGGCCAGACATCGGACGACGCATTTAGAAAGCCATTGAAAGATGTGCTGGCCGAGATACAGTTGAGGTACCGCATTTCGATCCGTTATCCCGAAGAGCTGGTAAAAGACAAGTGGGTCACTTATGCGCAATGGCGTTACCGTCCCGATGTAGAAAAAACTTTGGAGAACGTTCTTGCTTCGCAAGACATTGCTTTTTCCAAAGAAGGAAACAGGAAATACAAGCTTCAAAATTTTCAATACCATTTAAAAACCGTTGAAGAAGGCAAACAGCAGCTCGATTATCTGGCTTCATTGTACAACGATGCTCAAAGCTGGCGTGGGCGCAAAGATTCTTTGAAAAAATGTTTTTTGTCTGCTCTGCGTTTAACAACGATCCCACCTCGGCCTTCATCCCAACCTGTTGTAACTGCCTTAAGAAAATTCAAAGATTACACGGTTCAGAACATTGCCCTGGAAACAATGCCCGGCGTTTATGTATGCGGATCTCTGTACCGCCCGATAAAATATAAAGGCAAAATCCCCGTCATATTGAATCCTGACGGACATTTCTCAAAG
>DATMHB010000694.1:0-3152 GCA_035555175.1 Flavisolibacter sp.
TCGTGAAACAGCTGTGCATACTGCGCATAAAAAGGTTGGCCCATGTAAAGGCCGTCGAGCCACATTTGGCCGGGGTATACTTTCTTGTGCCAGAAGCCGCCCTCCGAAGTTCGTGGATGCGTTCTCAATTGGCTGCGCAGCAGGTCAACCGCCTTGTGGTATTTTTCTTTGCCGGTAACTTGATAAAGCAGCAACAAGATTTTACCGTTGTTGATGTGATCGATATTGTATTCGTCGGGTCTATAGCCTTTAATAGAGCCATCTTCCTGAACATAAAAATCCATGCTCTTCTGAATATAGTTGAACCACCTGCCATCGCCCGTACGGTTCCACAAACCTTCAATGCCCTTGAGGATCACGCCCTGGTCATAGCTCCACCTTGCGGGCTGGCCAGCCTTCATTGAGAACGAATCCGGCCAGAGCCTCATGGCGGTGTTGGCCACATCGGCCGCGTACGATCGCTCCTGCGCGTGTGAAGCGAGCGAAAGGGTGATACTCAAAAAAAATATTATTCCTGTTTTTTTCATTTCATATAATTATCGACGCATGCTGCGATGAATATTGCGTCTGCCTTAATTGATCTTTACCGCATTTTCTTTTGCGCCATAGCTCAGCTCAACTTCCTTCTTTGCTTTCTTTCCATTGGTACCGGTAATTGCAATGCCGCCGCTTTTTTCTCCGCTTACATTCAGGAGCAGCTCCGCGGCCGGATATTTAATGCCGCTGAGCGTGATGTTTTTGCTGTTGTGGATATTCATAACCGGGCTCACCTTTTTAGTAATGAGCTCAACGTTCCTGAGTGTGAAGCCGGTTGCTTCGGTCATGTCCAGCCCTTCATTTGCCTGGAGTACCATGTTCTCCATCACCACCGATTGCACATTCATCTCGGGCAGGCCGCGCACGAATATCGCTTTGTCGGCGCCATTGCATACCACATCCCTGATGTAAAAATTCCTGAACTGCGGCGTTGCTTCAGTAACAGGCAGTGTTTCTACTTTGGGTGGCTCTCTTTTTTCACCGGCCAGTACAACCGGGTCTTGCGCCGCATAATACATATCGAACAGGATCGCTTCCGCCACGATATCTTTCATGCGGATATCCCTGATGAAAATATTTTCAACAATGCCTCCGCGGCCCCTTGTTGTTTTAAAACGAAGGCCAATGTCAGTACCGATGAAGGTACAATTCTCAACATACAGATTTCTTGCGCCTCCGCTCATCTCGCTGCCAATAACAAAGCCGCCGTGCGCGTGGTACACTGTACAATTACGGACGATCATGTCTTCGGTAGGCATTCCTCTTTTCCTGCCGGCTTCATCCCTTCCCGATTTGATGCAGATGCCGTCATCCCCGACATCGAAAGTGCTGTTCTCGATCAGCACTTTCCTGCAGCTTTCCACGTCGATCCCATCACCATTTTGTGCATACCAGGGATTTTTCGCATAAACGTTTCTCACCGTCAGGTTCTCGCACATCAGGGGGTGCAGGCACCAAGCGGGGGAATTTTGAAAGGTGACTCCTTCGAGGAGCACTTTATTGCAATTCGTCAACACGAGCAGGTTCGGTCTGAGAAAATCCTTTACCGAATCGTAGAAGGCAGGGGTTTTATCCGGAGTGATCTCTCCCGGGTTTTTGAGCTTTGAACCCTTCACGGATTTTTCTGAAGGGTACCACGTCTTTTTGTCTTCACTGAGCACGCCACCGGAAGCCACGAGTTTTTTCCATTGTGTTTCTGTGAGCTTGTCTTTTTTCACCATGCGCCACGCATCACCGTTGCCGTCGATGATGCCAAAGCCGGTGATGGCGATATTAGATGCATTGCTTGCAGACAGCGGCGACTGGTTGCGCATTTGTTCGAGACCTTCCCAGTTCCCCGCAACCAAACGGTATTGACGGAAGTCGTTCGTGAACTGCAGCAGAGCGCCCCTTTGCAAATGCAGGTTAACATTGCTCTTTAGTTCAACTGGTCCGGTGAGCCAAAAGCCCGCCGGAATGAGCACCACTCCACCACCTTTTTTATTGCACGCAGTAATGGCGTCATTGATGGACGCAGTATTCAGGGTAACCCCATCCGGCTTCGATCCGAAGGCGACAATATTGAACGTGTCTTGTTTAAAAACAGGCAATTGCACAACAGGCAGCTTGGACAGCTGGGCCTGGGTGAATGTTCCTCCTGCCAACGTCATAAACCACAAAAAAATCTGTTTTCGCTTCATACAGGAATATTGACGGTAAGAAAAAAAGGCCACACAGGACGAAACTGCATAGCCGTACTTGAACGATTGCTTATACTATTTATGAGAAATCCAAACCGCTATGGAAGAACAAGTCTAAACAGATATTCAGGGATAACAAGGGGATTTTATGCCTTTTTTTACGCAATCGTTACCGAAAACGTTCCCGTAAAAACAGGAAGTTGGAAATGGGCTGTTGCCAGGGGAGAAAGGGCGCAGCGAACCGGATATTAATCGAAAAAAAAATGTGTATCGGCGATACACATTTCAGTTCGTTGAGGAAGAAAGTAAAATCATAAGCCAAGGTAACCGCCACCGTTATCGTCGAACGAAAACCTTCTCGTATGCTCGAAATTTTCCTCGGTGGTGGAGGCGGCCAAAGGAGCCTGCTCGGTACGCTTGTTTTGCGAAGCCGGCTTGCGCGATGAATTCATAACAACCTCATCCGCGTAACTGTCCGCGGCCATCTTGCTCAATTGGTTCTTGTTGTCCATCATATAATACAATTGATTTTTTACAAAGCTGAAGGGATGCGGCTATGTCTTTTCTAAGGGGGCTGTAACAGCTGGGGAGGTCCGTCCTGTCTATCCTGATCCAGACACAAAAGTATCTCATAAGGGCGCGAAATCAAAGTCAAAATTTAAGTGTATTTACTTGCCCAAAACCGGGACAAATACCTAAAACCCTTGCCTGTGGCGGGTTTCCGGCTATTTTAATACGATCGCCAAAAACTTTCATTCAATTGAATAAATACCTTTTAACACTATTGCAACAAGGCAACGGCGAATGTGTTTAACAATCTTCGCAGCCCAGTCAACAAAACTCGATAATAGAGAAAGGAAACATCTGCCGGCCCCTTTCTTCACAACTTTTTGTACTCGGGGCTACAGGGATGTCCCCGGCGGCCTCCTTTAATTT
>DATMHB010000695.1:0-3309 GCA_035555175.1 Flavisolibacter sp.
TGACGCCGGCTTTTACAAAAATTATTATGAAAGCAATGTGCTCAAGGACATCCTTTTCTCACGGCGTAATCTCAGGACCGTACAGAATGTTCTTTCTTTCAAATATAATTTCAACTATAGGTCGGGGATCACTTTCAGGGCGCGTCATTACTGGAGCGAGGTGAAGGTGCAGCAGCTGTACGACCTGAACAATGATGGTACGCTCAGCCCGACCAAACATATGGATGTGGCCATCAGGCACCAGAACTATAATATTTTTAATATCGATGCGGTCTATACCTGGCAGTTCGCTCCGGGCAGCTTCCTGAATATCGTGTGGAAGGATGAAAGTTTTCTTGGAGACCAGGAAGTCGCTAACGACTACTTCAGGAATTTCAACCATACGATCTCCTCTCCGCAGAATAATAACCTTTCTATTAAAGTGATCTACTATCTCGATTACCTGGACTTTAAAAAATGGGGGAGGAAGGCCAAAAATTAAAAAGCCTTAAACAAGGCTTAACAAAAAATCTGTGACGGGCTGTCCGAATTACAGATTTTCTGCCTAGCTTTGCGACCCCAATTAGTTCTTTCTTTGTCCCGCAAAAGCGGGATCCGCCTTTGCTCTACGCAGTTGCTTTAATACAGTAAGTGCCTGCTTCGGCGGACAATGGATGAATTTGGGAGTCTCGGTAAAAGCCGGGACGCTTGAACCAATAAATCGTAGAAAATGGCAAAAGAAATCACTGGCTTTGTAAAGCTACAGTGCAAGGGAGGCCAGGCCAACCCTGCACCTCCAATTGGTCCGGCGTTAGGTTCCAAGGGTATCAACATCATGGAATTCTGCAAGCAGTTCAACGCCAGGACGCAAGACAAGATGGGAAAGGTCCTTCCCGTATTAATTACAGTTTACTCCGATAAGTCTTTTGACTTTATTATCAAGACGCCTCCGGCTGCTGTTCAGCTAAAAGATGCGGCAAAGATCCAGAGCGGCTCCAAAGAACCTAACCGCGCAAAGGTGGGCAAGGTTACCTGGAAGCAGATCGAAGATATCGCGAAGGACAAGATGCCCGACCTCAACGCCTTCACCATTGAAAGTGCGATGAGCATGGTAGCGGGTACTGCACGCAGCATGGGTTTAACGGTTGAAGGAACCGCACCCTGGGAAAAATAATTTCAGCATCCGCCGAAAAGGAGGTGGATAGAACTAATTAAACGAATCAAAATGGCCATTCCTAAAAAAAGAAAAGCAGCAAACGCCAGAGTTGATGCGAATAAAGCCTACACCCTTAAAGATGCCTCAGCACTGGTAAAAGAGGTGAACACGGCGAAGTTCGACGCGTCTGTTGATTTACATATCCGTTTAGGCGTAGATCCTAAGAAAGCCGACCAGGCGATCCGTGGTACGGTTACTTTACCGCATGGTACCGGTAAAACAAAGAAAGTATTAGTGCTTTGCGGCCCCGACCAGGAAGGTGCAGCAAAAGCAGCGGGCGCAGACTATGTCGGTCTCGACGAATTTGTACAGAAGATCGAAGGCGGCTGGACCGATGTTGATGTGATCGTGGCAACGCCTGCAGTGATGCCGAAGATCGGACGCTTGGGTAAGATACTCGGTCCCCGTAACCTGATGCCCAACCCAAAGACCGGTACTGTTACCAATGATGTAGCAGCCGCGGTGAATGAAGTGAAAGGCGGCAAGATCGCTTTCAAGGTTGACAAAGCAGGCATCATCCACGCTTCTATCGGAAGGGTATCATTTACTCCGGATAAAATTGCAGCGAACAGCCAGGAGCTGATCAACGCCATCATCAAGGCAAAGCCCGCAACCGCCAAAGGCACCTACCTGAGGGGACTTACCATGGCAAGCTCGATGAGCCCCGGAATTGCTATTGACACTAAAACATTTGTTCATTAATTGTTGTTGTAACGAAGGTTAAAACATCAGTTAGAAAAAAAAGTAACAATGACTAAAGAACAAAAAAATGAAGTAATAGAAGCGCTGAAAGAGAAATTCTCTCAGTATAGCAACTTCTATGTTACCAATACCGAAGCGCTGTCTGTAGATCAGATCTCGAAGCTGCGCCGTGTTTGTTTCAGCAAAAATGTTGAAATGAAGGTGGCGAAGAATACACTGATCAAGAAAGCACTCGAGTCGCTGAACGGTGATCGTTATGCGAACGTATTCGATTCACTGAATGGCGTTACAGCCCTTTTGTTTTCAGAGAATCCGAAGGAGCCAGCCCTCATCATTTCTGATTTCAGAAGAGATAGCAAGGTCGAATTACCGACGTTGAAAGCTGCATTTGTAGACGGCGACGTATTTGCCGGCGACAAACAGCTTGAAACACTCAAGGCGCTGAAGAGCAAGCAGGATCTTATCGGTGAAGTGATCGGGTTGCTGCAATCTCCTGCCAAGAATGTTATTTCAGGTCTTAACGCAGGCGGCAAACTGGCAAGCCTCGTTAAAGCACTGGAAGAAAGAGCGCAGGCTGCTTCCTAAATTTTGAATCCTACGTCTTCGGGTATAAGTGAAGACATAATTATAAACTTCCGCCGGAGTCTGAGCCCAGCGAAGACTGTGAAGGCGGTTATTAAAAATGTAAAAAATGGCCGATTTAAAAGCATTTGCTGAACAACTGGTAAATTTATCAGTGAAAGACGTAAACGAATTAGCAAAAATTCTAAAAGAAGAGTATGGCATTGAGCCTGCAGCTGCTGCCGTAGCCGTTGCTGCTGGTCCTGCTGCTGGTGGTGGCGCTGCTGCCCCTGAGGCAAAAACAAGCTTCAACGTTGTATTGAAAGCTGCCGGTGCTAACAAACTCCAAGTGGTTAAGGTTGTAAAAGACCTCACTGGCTTAGGTTTGAAAGAAGCAAAGGATCTGGTAGACGGTGCTCCGAAGCCTGTTAAAGAAGGCGTGGACAAAGCTACTGCCGATGACCTGGCTGCCAAGCTGAAAGAAGCTGGTGCTGAGGTGGAGATTGCCTAATGCAGTCTACATCGCTCATTCGTTTAGCGAAATAAATTAACCCCGGCCACGCCGGGGTTTTGTTTTAATTACCTATCAGATTACAGCACTAAATAGTGTCGGAGCTTTTGAAAAACCGCCTCATCCACCAGCAGGATATTTTTTAATTCACCAAGCTCACCGAACGTTCCATGTTGGTTGCGATACGCAACGATAGCATCAGCCAGCTTCCAGCTGATATATGGATGCATAGCCAGCTCTTCTTTTGTTGCCGTATTAATATTGATCGTCCTCACGGTGCCTTCAACAACGAGGTATTGCCTGATCTTTTGAAACACTGAATCCTGCAGTCCAAATGTTT
>DATMHB010000696.1:0-3309 GCA_035555175.1 Flavisolibacter sp.
CGCGGATCAAATTTCCTTGGCTTATAATCGTTGTCGGGAAGCTGTACAAAAGAGTGGTGCATGCGCACGGAAAAAGATTCGCCCGAAGGTGCAACTGTACTTACAAAATTGCCCACCTGTCCGTCGGTATTCACAAAACTAATGGTCGCTTCGAGTTCAGTATTGAACGGAAAATTTTTTGTTCTCGGCAGATAAATAGCCGAACGTGTTTTGTCCAGCACAAAATTTCCCTGCCGCTGGTTCCGGATGCGGTTGGCAACATTCATCGCATCGCGCAGCAGAAAGTCGGTAGCATCTACGAGCGCATGGCCTTTACTCTCAGCTTCTACCGTAAAACCCCAGAGCACTGATTGTGCGAATGATTGCTCCGCAGCTCTCTGCTCCGCCGGGTCATTGGCCGATGCCCTGAATCCATAATTGGGTTGGATCATCAAAATTTTTCTTCCCACGCGATTGAATTTTATGATCCTCGAATCGCCGATCAATCCGCGATCGAGACCGATATCGTTGGAACCCAGGCCCGCCGCCAGCGAATTCACATAAAGCATTTCGGTATCGAGGCGGGATATATCGAGCCATACTTTTCCATTGGCATCGTCCCAATAAAAATCGAGAAAGCCTTGCTGCCTGGTGAAGGACGAAGTTTTCTTTTCGACGGTGGGAAGCTCTTGTGCAAAAATGAATGAGGGGATCAACAAAATCAGGAGTAAGCGCAGCCGCATAGTATTAGTTTGAAATTAAATCTACAGAAGAAAGGTATTCAAAACTGAAAATCCAGTTGGTTCCTGGCACAGCGGCAGCGTGCGATGGCAATTGAACGCATGACGGCAACGAATAGCGCAACGGACACATTGATTCAGTCTTGGCCCGCCTCGTTTCTGCACACTCGGATTTGAAAACCCATTCACTGAAATCCCGGTTCCCCTCAAAAATACACAAGAGGAGGCGACAGGGGCGAACATCAATGGGTTGAAACGCAAAGAATACACAGGGTTTCGCAAGGATGCCTGTTTCCAACTCCCTTGCCTGCTTCGCGCTGTTTGCATGTAGGTTCTCCTTCTTCTCCTTTCATCACAATGCGCTCCTCATTTTCCAATTATATTTTACCTTTCTCGCAAAACTTTCCGCCATGCAGACCTTGTTCTGTTTCCTTTTGATACTTATGTTTTCAACCGATCTGGGCGCGCAATCGCTCTATATGCCGCGCGATGTCCGGAAGGCCTTTAAGAATAGAACGCGTTCTGACGATGGAAGTCCGGGCCCGCGCTACTGGCAGAACCACGCCCGCTACAATATTTCGATCAAGGCGCTTCCTCCTTCGCGAACGGTGGAGGGAACGGAGTCGATCAGCTATATGAATGAGAGCCCCGATTCGCTGCGGAACCTTGTATTTAAGCTGATCCTGAATATTCACAAGCCCGGTGCTCCGCGGCTGGGAGGTGCGGGTGCCGATTATCTCACCAGCGGTGTGCATATTGACTCGTTCTACGTTAATGGAGCTGCACGTCCGTGGAATAATAATCGCGGCTATTATACCAGCGTGCCGGTTCGATTACCGCGACCGCTGGCACCACACGATTCCGTACAATTGAGGATCAGATGGCACTACGATGTTTCCCTTCAAAGTAATCGCGAAGGCATGATCGATTCAACAACCTATTACCTCGCCTATTTCTATCCAAGAGTAGCCGTTTATGACGACTATCAGGGCTGGGACTTCACTGCCTTCAACGATGCGCTCGAGTTCTATAATGATTTCAATGATTATACGGTCAGTGTGGAAGTGCCGCGGCATTACCTTGTATGGGGAACCGGAACACTGCTCGATCCGCGCAGTGTGCTGCAGCCTTCGTTTGCAGATAAATTCCAACGGTCGCTAACAGCCGATACTGTTGTGCACGTTGTTACAAAAGCTGATCTGGCGACGCGAAATGTGACGGCACAAGGTGGAACCAACACTTGGCAGTTCAGTGCACGGAATGTTCCTGACGTTGCATTTGGTTTAAGTGATCATTTTGTGTGGGACGCATCGAGCGTGATGGTGGATGATGCTGCACTGCGACGTGCTTCCGTGCAGTCTGCCTATAACGATACGGCTAATGACTTTCACCATATGGTTGGATTCGGCCAACAGGCTCTTGACTGGCTATCGCATGTATGGCCCGGCATTCCCTATCCTTACGAGAAGACGACCATATTCCAGGGATACGCCGGGATGGAATACCCGATGATGGCCAATGACGAAACTTACGAGGACACCACTTTTGCGCGGTTTGTTGCCATGCATGAACTGGCACATACCTACATGCCGTTTTACATGGGCATCAATGAAACCAGATATGGGTTTATGGACGAGGGATGGGCGACCACCTTTGAATTGTTATTTAACCGCGACAAAATGAAAAAAGAGGAAGCGGATAATTTTTATAAACAATTCAGGGTAACAGGATGGGTCAATGATCCGTCGCCCGATGAAGACCTCCCCATCATCACGCCCGGGGCCAATCTGAACGGCGGTGGCCTCGGCAACAATGAATATGGAAAACCATCGCTGGGCTACCTCGCAGTGAAAGATATGCTGGGCGACGATCTGTTCAGGAAATGCCTTCATGAATACATGAGAAGATGGAATGGAAAACATCCGCTGCCGTGGGACTTCTTCAATAGCTTTAACGCAGCGGCCGGAAAAAGTCTCGACTGGTTCTGGAATAACTGGTTCTTTTCACAATATTATATTGACCTGGCTGTAAAGAATGTAAAAAAGATGGCCACCGGTTATTCCGTTACGATCCAAAACATCGGCGGCATGGCCTCGCCGTTTGACCTCGTCATCACCTATGCTGATGGCCACTCCGAAAGATTGCATAGCACGGCCTCCGTGTGGCAGACCAACCAGAAGATCATCACGCTTAAAATTCCTGCTAAAAAAGCGGCTGCGTCCATTGCCATCGACGGCGGAGTTTATATGGATGCGGACGAAGCGAACAATGTATGGAAAAATAGCTTCGGAAATTAATCATACACTTATAACGCCGCAAAGTTTGAGCAGGCTGCTGACCGCTCTATTGCAATGAATTTTGTTTTGGCCGGAGCGCCATCGATGTTTTTATGATGATCCTTGCGAAGTTCCTGCCTGAAGATCCTTGATCTTTCCAAAGGCATACATTGCCGCCTGGATAGCCTGATGGCCCCGGGGTAGCAAGCGCCTGTGTTTGCAGGTGCTCCAACACTGGTCGGTTCGAAGCCGTCATCTTCATTGTGCTAACGACAAGCGAATGAGTTATATAAGCATAAGGACTGGCTGGCGTT
>DATMHB010000697.1:0-2865 GCA_035555175.1 Flavisolibacter sp.
CCCCAGCTCATTCCCATCACTACATTCAGAGTGATCGTCTTATACGAGACGCCCCAGTTGAGCCCGAGGCCGAAATGGTTGTTGGATTTATTCTTTAAAAAATCCAGGTCAGCCGAAGTGATCGTTCCATCGGGTCCCGTGAATTTTCCCGAAGGATCCTGCGGACCTCTTACGTCCTGGAAATACAGCATACCGGGCTTTGGTGCGTTTCCAAAAATCTTGTAGTTGGGATATTTCGCCAGCCACTCATCCACTTGTGCCTGTGTTCTGAATATACCTAATGCATGATAACCCAAATAACCCATATCGCTTGGCTTGCCAATCGGATCCAGATAGGTACCGATATTTCCTTTAGATACATCGGTTCGCAAGACCTTATCGCCGGTCCAGTTAAAATTGGCTGTTACATTGTAGGTCCAATCCTTACCGATATTGTCCCTCCAGTTCAGCGATGCTTCATATCCGAACGTGTTCACCTTTCCAAAATTTTCGGTAGGCAACGGCGCACCGATCAGGATAGATGGCGATGATTGCAGTGACGAAAGCAGGTTGGTGCGATAATCAATGTAGGCGTCAAGGCTTGCAGATAATCTGTTCTGTAAGAACCTTGCATCGATACCCGCATTATATTTATCTACATTATCCCAATGCACTGCGCGGTTGGGCAATTCAAGTGTGGTTACAACAGCCAGGCCCCTGTCGGCGTTGCCATTGAACACGGCCGACTTTCCGGTTTGTATCGCATAGCTCCTCAACCATTGATAGCCTTTTGTATTATCCGTTCCCAGGTGACCATAAGAAGCCCTTATTTTTAAAAAGTTAACCCTGTGCAATGCACCGCCGAAAAATGGTTCTTCAGAGATCACCCAGCCGCCCGAAACGGAAGGGAAGTATCCCCACCTGTTCTCAGGTGCAAAATTCTGGCTCGCATCAGCCCTGAATTGCAACTCGAGCAGGTACTTATTAGCATAGCTATAATCGAGTCTTCCGATATAAGCCAAACGGCCCGACTCACTGACTGTTTCACTTGACGTTTGATCGCCTGTGGCATTGCTCTGGTTATCCAAGCCACCTACAACCACACCTTCCACCATACCTGCAACGCCATCGGCGAATGCCTCGCTCTGTTCATAACCGAACAGCGCATTGATCTCGTGCTTTCCAAACGCACGATCATAATTTACCGTAGTGTTCAACTGGTAAACGTCCGTGTAATTCGGATTCAGACGCACCCTGTCACCGTTACTGAAAGTAAACACCCTGGATACCGTGGTATCGTAGATGTGTTTATTTCCGCCCAGCATATTAAATTGGTAAACATTGTATTTCGTGCCATACTGCTTGCCCCAGTTGTTAAGGAAGTTCCTGTTGTAATTCAACGATGCTTTTAATCCCTTTATAAAGGGTAACTCGTAAGAAAGCTGTCCCTGGAAATTGACACCGTTGCCTTTGGTCCATGTATAGTTATCCGAATTATGAACAGCAAAATAATGGTAGGTATTGATATTAGCGCTGGTGCCGGCGCCCTGGATCAGGATGGGAAGGCCATTGACGAAGGGAGGATCGAATTGTGCTTCACCCACCAGGGTCTTCCAATCGTTATCCAGACTCTCACCGCCCTGCTTATTGAAGGTATTCTTCTTGTCCGACAGATTCGCGCTTACAGAAAGTCCGAGCTTTAGGCCTGTAGTCAACTTGATGTCGGAGCTCGCTCTGAAAGTATACCTGTTGTAGCGAAGCCCGTCGAAGTTACTGTTCTGTGTATTGTATGTGAAGCCGGCAAAATAAGTGGCCTTGTCAGATCCCCCGCTTATATTCAGCGCATGGCGCATCTCTGTTGCTTTTTGCCATGCCATGTCCAGCCAGTTATAGTTGTGCGCTTTAAAATAATCCAACTCATCCTGGAAATAAAAATCGCTTTTTGTGGAATCGAATTTTCCGTATTTGATCGTATTGTAATCATTCAGGTAAGTGGCCATCTGATAACCATTCATCATCTTCGGCATTTTAACCGCGTCTGTTACACCAACCGAAGCGATATAGCTGATGGTGGACGATCCTATCCTGCCCCTTTTCGTTTTAACAACGACAACGCCATTCGCACCAAGAATTCCATAAATCGCCGCAGCAGCATCTTTTAAAACGGAGAGGTTTTCAATTTCCGAAGCATCCAACAGGTCGAAATCGGCCTTGCTCCGGATGACATCATCAATTACATATAAAGGATTGGTAGATTGGCCGTCCTTCGCGTAATAAACAGGATTGCGGATAACAATATTGGCCGGTTCGCCAGGCCTGGCATAACCACCTACAACACTAACACCCACAATCTGTCCTTTCAACGCCTCTGATAAATTACCTACGGGCAGCTCCTCGATTTTCTTGGGATCCAGCGAAGCAATTGAGCCGGTGGCATGTGATTTCCTTTGCGTACCGTAGCCCACCACCACCACTTCATCCATATGCCTGTTATCAATTTGCAAAGCAATGTCCACGGCTGACTGATCACCTACCGGCACTTCCTGATACACGAAGCCGATAGCTGTAATTTTCAGCACGGATTCATTGGAAGCAGTAATGGAAAACTGTCCTTTATCGTTAGTAGTGGTTACCCGGTCGGCCCCCTTTATAGCCACGGTCACACCCTGCAACGGTTCGTGAGTGTCCTTGTTTGTTATAGTACCACTTACAGTTCTTTGCTGGGCAAAAACTACAGAGCAGCTCAATAACATCAAAAGCAAGTAACAAATTCTTCTGAGTTTTGGATACATATAGCAAAAATTAGAGAATACAAACGGTTTAGGTTTGCATAGAATCGGATGAGGTTCATTCAAAATGTAGGGAGCACCCTGAATAAATCTAGTT
>DATMHB010000698.1:0-3263 GCA_035555175.1 Flavisolibacter sp.
CGGCGGGACGAATGAGTATTTTTTATTCGGAGCGGGAACCTCCTTGGGTTCTGCCGGAAAAGACTTCAAATGGGCAGACAAATGGACGCTCTACACTAAAAAGACGGCTATGAAAACCCAGTTTGACAAAAAAAGCGGAGACATTATCGGAGGCAAGACCCTAAAACTTGTAAGGCCAGGCATTTTAATACAGGACCTTGAAGACGGCGCTGCACTTTCCGGCGGCATTATTTATTGGAACGGCACAAAATACATCTGGATTCATCAAGGTGAGTAAAAGGTTTTTCAAACAATGGATATGGTAAGACCATTATTATTAATTATTTCCCTGGCAGTTCATTTCAATGGAATTGCCCAAATCCATTCCACGAAAGAAGGTATTCAAAGCTTTATTGATTCAATTGGAAGAAGCGACGATAGGGAGCTCATAACAACTTCCATCTTTCCAGCATATGCGGATGGGACAAATTTCAAATGGAGCAACATATCTGGCGAAACAATAAAAAAGAATTGCTTTGGCTAGAGACGATCCTTCCTGACTCAATTTCGACTGTGTTTTTCTACTGCCTCGACACCTTGATTATTGCGGGGAACGAACCTGCGCCGTGGACAGCATTTTAAATAAGCGCAACCGTCTTTTTAGAAATATTTTTCTATCAATCCAGAATAATTGAAGTTTCTGCACCTGAAAGAAATAGCAATAGGGTTAATTACTACCTTGAAGAAAGCAGAAAATAAAGGGACCTTCTTAAAAAAGCTGACTAGGAAGTTCAAGAGTATGTGCACAACATCGGCTTGCAAACAACCGCTTCATCAAATTCAGATCGTTTATAGAGGCTCGCGGCCGTGGGCGAAGGCTATTGCTCCGCCGCGACGAAAGTGATCTTTTGCGTGATATTATACACCGTCCTGCAGTTCCTTGTGTTTCCACCGCGGTGAATGACCCTGCAATCTCTTATTGCCTTGATGGCTTCCTCGTCGCAGCCATAGCCCAAACTTTGTAAGATTTTGAAATTTACATATGCACAGTTCGAATCCATATCGAACCCGGATATATGATGTTCTTCTGCGGCTTTGGGATACCTGGCAGAACATAGCCTTATAATGGTATCCGCATTCCACAAACTATCCTTATTTTTTTCAGACTGTGCATGCAGGAACCCAAAGCATAGGAGGCTGCACATGAAAAGAAATGAACGGCCAGTAATCATGATCGAACAGGCTTGAATATGGATCAATCCTATTAAGATGGTTCACCCGGCGAATTTCATAAAGAAATCCCGGAAAATGGGGGGTAACCTTTTTTGTTCGTTGTTGTGCATACAAAACTTCACAGGCGCTTTTTCACGCTTCAGTGCGCATTCATAACGTTCAGCAAAAAAATCACGATAGGCGCAAGAAATTATCCCTGATATTATTGTCTTTTCCGATACATAATTCTTAACCGCGATCAACGATCTGTCCCCCATGTATCATCTGGTTGGCTTCAGGAGCGGAGCCTTTTGTTCCTGGTTCACCGCATGCTGGCTGCACGACCGGACCAATATCAACCTGTCTACTACTATTTTTTAATTATAAAATGAAAGCAGATGCCGAAACCTAACATGCTACTCGTAGCTATTCTTATCCTTTTTGCCCAGATCGCATGGGCCCAAAGAACTATTACGGGCAGGGTGGTCAGTGCGAACGACCAATCTCCACTGGGAGAAGTTACTGTACACATCAAAGGTTCCAAAACAACAACGGTGACGAGAAACGACGGAACTTTTTCAATCGTTTCAGACGAAGCCAATCCCGTTCTCGAATTTACGTCCATCGGATTTCTTTCTAAATCTGTAAACGCGTCCGATGCCGCGACGGTTGCCTTGGATGTAGACACGAAAATGATGAATGAGGTGGTCGTTACGGGTGTAGGTGTGGCAACGAATAAACGAAGACTGGGGATTTCAGTTGAATCGATCACGGGCGATAAATTGCCGCCGGCGCCTACGGCTTCCATTGACCAGGCGCTGGTTGGAAAAATTCCGGGCGCGCAAATATCCAGCGTGGATGGTACACCGGGTGCCAGAACAAATATTGTTTTGCGCGGCATCAATAGCATCCAGGGCGGAACAAAACCCATGATCCTCTTTGATGGCGTTGAGCTGGGCGCCACCGACATCAGCCTGCTTGACCTGAGTAATGTTGAAAGGATCGAAGTAGTACAGGGTGCCGCCTCCGCCACCATTTATGGAGCGCAGGGCGCGAATGGCGTGATCCAAATATTCACGAAGAAAGGAAGGCAGGGAAAAACCCAGATTGATTTTTCGTCGAATTATGCCAACAGCACATTCATCAACAACGGCGATCTGCACAAGGCGCACTTTCACAGTTTCAAGACAGATGCCAATAATAATGTGATCGATGGTTCGGGAAACATCATTGCGCTTTCTGGCTACGGCACTTATCCCGGTGTAACGTGGGCTTTTCCTGCCGGAAGCTTTGTATCCGCGATGGGAAATCCCAACAACATCACCAACAAGAGTTACGGACAGAACCTCAAGTACTATGACCATTTTAAACAGGTATTCCAGGCGGCGGGAACAACCAATAACAACCTGAATATTTCCGGTGGCAATAACAGATCGGACTTTGCGCTGACGTTTTCAAATTTTCATCAGAACAGCAATATCAGGCACAATGGTTATGTGGATCGCAGCAATTTCACTTCCAACCTCGGAACTGAACTGTTCAAAGGTTTTAAGATCCGTTCCATCACGCAGCTGGCTTATACCAAAAACACATTGAATCCATTTTATGGCGTGGGCAGAAATTATATTTATAATATGCTGAACGCGGATCCGTTCTATGATTTCAATCAAACACTCGCCGACGGCACTTTCCCCATCAGGCTGACCACAGGCACAGTTAGTGTGAACGGTTCCAATCCTTTTTATTTTACGGAATATTCAAGCGGGCTCGATAAAACGATCGATGTGATCCAGAACCTTCAGGCAAATTATAAGATCAACAAATTTCTTGAGCTCGATGGAAAATATGGTATCAATTATGAGAAGCAGGATATCAACTGGATCTTTCAGAACCAGACATTAAACCTAAGCTCGCAGCAATGGCTTTCGTCCGGACTGAATACCGGATGGGCCGGTACCTTCAATCAGAACGACAACTCGGGCGAAATCAACAATTTCAGTTATACTACAACAACGCAGAATTTAATCGGAAGTGCTTTCATCCACACTGATTATCAAAAAGATTTTCATTCA
>DATMHB010000699.1:0-2994 GCA_035555175.1 Flavisolibacter sp.
TGTCAGATCGGGCGTGGCCAGCGCCTTTTGAAGAGAATAATTTTGCTGATCATACAATACGGTATTCTGCGCCAACTTTACGTCAGGCCGATTGAGAAAGGCCGTATCGAATAGGGCGGCCAGCGGGTAGGACCTGAAATCGATTTGTTTTTCGGCTTCCGGCAAAGGGATCACATAGGCCGAATTGTTCTGCAGTAAGATCTGTACTTCTGCATTCAGATCGTTCACCTGATTGATGAGCGAGGTTTGTTCCGCGCGCAGTGAATATAAAAGTGATTTGATCCTCACGGCATCCTTCAGCGTCACCACCCCTTTGGCAAGCAGCTCCTGGTAAGCAGCATTGAGTCTTTCCAAATACCCGATCTGGATCTGATAAACAGATATCGAGCTTTGCAAATAATAGAGCTGATAAAAATCACTCCGGAGCGAATAGCGCAGCGTACGCAGCAGATCGAAAAACCTGCTTTCGGAAATCGCGGCATTGGTTTCCGCCAGTTTGATCTGTTTGTTTCTTTTTCCTGCTAACAAAATCAATTGCTGAACGCCGAGGATATATTCGCCCGTTTTACTGCTCAGGTCAACCTTCTTGTTCGTCTGCGGATTGTAGATATTGCCTGTCAACTGAAAATTAGGGTTGTTGTACAACCTTTGTTGGATGACCTGCGCTCTGGCGATATCAATATTGTATCTCTCCCCAAGGAGTGTCAGATTTTTCTGTAGGAACAGGGTTTCAGCTTCCGGCAATGTGAGTTTTAATGTATCCTGGCCCAAAGCTTTTAAGCTTGTGCAGGCAACCAACATCACCATAAAGCACGAAAGCTTTTTGGCTATGCGTTTCATTCCAATGTATTTGGACAGTGATAAAATGGATGCAGACAGTAATGGCTGATGGCATCTATGAATGCCTAAATGAAAAACGGTTTTATGCTTCGGGAGGAGGGGACTGAATCTCAAAAAAGACCGATGGCATTTTTTGAGTAACGAATAGGGGGTAGGGTGCTTTATTGCGAAGCATAAGTTCCGGCCTTTTGATCACAACGATGTTTTGACTAAATGAATAGCCATTAATCTTTACGATATGGTACACCGCGGGTGAATCATTGTCCTCGTCCTCAGGCGTGTCATCTTTATGCCCCAAAACCACCTGGTCGATATATTCGTATAAACTATTCACATCATCCAGCTGGCATCCCGCTTCATCCTGTTCATCCTGCTCGTCTAACTGAGGAATGAACATGCTGAAGTTCATGTGGGAGAGTAATACCAAAAAGGCCAGAAGGTTTTTCATTGCGGGTATAAAAATAGGCGGCGTTTGAAAAAGAATCAAGCCGTTAACACTTTATTATCTGGCGCTGCCGGCAAGTGCAGAGCGAGGAAAGAAACACAAAGAGAAACAAAACGAAGAGCCAGCGAGCGAAGAGTTAGGGGATACTTGACTCTTTTGTCGTTCCGCGCCGCATGATCCTTGCCTTTTGACGGCGGAGCTTTCACATTGAGCACCTTTAAAACGAAGCCCCCGGTAGAAACTAGGGGCACATCCTCAACGCCTAAAAAAATTTATAAAATGATCTGCCTCGCCGCATGAATGCTATTGCCGTTGCTCACGCTAACCACACAGTCGCCTTTAAAGCTTGTATTGATAATGATTTCTCCGATGGCCCGGGTGATGGTTTGTTGCTGCACAACCTGACCGTTCATTGCAATGACGCGCACCATTACAGATCCATTTATTTTTTCCGGGAATTGCAACAGGATGTTGCTTTCAACAGAAGCGATCCGGATGTCTCCGGGATTGTCGTTGCCCTTTACTGATTTAACAGGGGTATAAACAAACTGGCCATCGATATCTACCTGCTTTACGCGGTAATAAGTGGTGGCGGAAAAATTATTCCTGTCCAGAAAACTATAATGATTAACGGCAGTGGTTGTGCCGGCGGCCGCAATTTTTGTAATAGCGGACCAGTTCGTGCCGTCATAGCTGCGTTCAAGCTGGTAGTTGCTCGTGTTCCTTTCTTCAGAAGTTGACCACTCGATGAGATTATCGTTTGAAGTTCTTGTAGCTGTAAATCCGATGAATGTTACCGGCAGGGGAACAAAGGGCACGAAAGTATTGGCAGAAAGACTGGCCATTTCAGGGCCAATGATATCCCCATCAATACCTTGCCAAATGAGGTTTGTTTCCATCCTGATCTGGTCAGAAGCGGTGCCATTGCCTTTGATTTTTCCTCCCTGGAATACAAAGATGGAGCTTGTGTTGCCAATTCTGATTTTTCCGCCGGCGAGCTTAAGAGTACCATATACATTTATGTAGAGATCAACAAAGCTTACGTTATTATTCAGGGTAACGATTCTGCCGAATGGAATGATCACGATATCGCCTTCCGCCGGTTGTCTGTTGAGGTCCCAGGTGCTATTGGTGCTCCAATTGCCATCATTAGCAACAGCTGTAATAGTAACAGATGCAAAAATTGAACTGAAAGCGATGCAGGCGAGTGCGCTGAGGATAAGTCTTTTCATGGGTCGGATCTTAGTGTTTTTTTAGGCGGGCTAAGTAAGAGGATAAAGTTTTCTAAGGGATTCTCTGTACTTGCCGGGGCAAATGTAGACGGTGAAAGGTAGAAATGCAAGCTTTTCTAAGTGTTTTTACGAGAAATAGTTAGTAATTTTTCATTTTAAAAGCGGTATTCATCACATAGATGTTTAGGTGATTTACTTAATCCTTTACCATATACTGCTCTAAACGCACAGTAATCAGGTTGGCATATCTTAGATCAATATGTAATTAGAAAGTTTTGCGGCTTGATGATCAATTCACATCCAATGGCTAGTAAATTTTCGGAAGGATTTTCTTTGCCCGCGGGTCTCCGCCTTCGGCGTGACGCGCGGCGTTGCTTCTCTTTTGAGGAGTTTCCTTAAAGGTTGTTATTTTCTTTTTCCAACCTTTTGTCTTGAAACAAAAGGTGGAGCCAAAAGTTCAAGCCGATTCAATGCGCA
>DATMHB010000700.1:0-3345 GCA_035555175.1 Flavisolibacter sp.
TCTTCGGTCAGCCCAACCAGCACTGTCCTGAACGTTTCCAGCTCATCCTGTGCAAGCGCTACTTCGAGCTGCCTGTCCGAACGCCACGGTTGTGCGCGATTGAACGCCGTACTGGTCACATCTGCCGGCAGAAAGCTAATGCTGTCAAAGCCGATGCTTCTTGCGCTGTCGACGATGGCCTGCCAGCTGCGGAAATTCAACCGGTGTATTACAGTCCGCGCCATCACTTTGAATTGCGGATCCATTGACTTTATCCTTTGAACACCTTCCTTCAACTTTCCATATGCACCGGGGATATTGCGGATCGCATCATGCGTTCTTTCATCGCCGTCCAATGAAACAATGATATCGTCTACTGACCGCAGCAATTGTTCTGCATGCTTTCCCAATGTGAGGCCTGTTGACAGGAGTGAAATGTTCATCCCATTTCTTTTCAAAAGCGCACAGAGTGTAAAAAAGTTCGGATGAAGCAGTGCTTCGCCTCCCGACATCACCACCTGCCTTGTTCCCAGCGCCTTCAGAGACTGGAGCAATCCTGTTACATCTTCTTCCGTTAATTGCCTGAGGTGTTTATTGCCCTTCCATATATCGCACATCACGCAGCGGCAGTTGCAGGCACTATGCGGCATGAGAATAACAATGGGGAGCACGCTGATCCTATGTGTTTGCAGCGTGCGGTACCGCTTGAATGTATGGAAGATCGTTTGGCTCATCATTGTTGCCCCCGGATCCGTATCCAGTGAAAGGGATGACGGTTGATGATTTTATGTATGAAGGAATGCGGATCGTACAACACCTCGTATCTGAAGGGATGGATTTGCGTGAATGAATGCTGAAAATAGAATTGCTTCATTTCTTCAACACCAATGGAACGGAAATAAGCTTCACTCCTCTTCCCGGCCTGAATTGCTTCAGCGGGCGTATAAAAATGCGTGTCGATAATGTGTACTTCTCCGTTCTTATCAAGCACCTGCAATGCGGTGCCGAGGATAGAAGACACTGACGAAAAATACTGGAGCGAGGCCGCAAATACAACGATGTCAAATTTTTCCTTTAACATCGCCTGGGCTCCAAGGTCCCTGCACGCAAACTGCAGATTCTCCTGCAGGGCAAATACCCTCGCGGCCTGTTCCAATTCAGGAAGGTTGATGTCGATACCAAGCACCTGCGCGCCCTTTATGCCTGCCAGCCTATGCGACAGCCATCCATTGCCACAGCCAACTTCCAGAATGCGCAACGGCCTTCTTTTTTGTTTAAGATAATCGCAGAACCGCTGCGCCGACCTTTTGCGTATCCTCCATTCTTTTCTGTACCGGTTATCCTTACCCACGTCGGGCAGCCACAATACTTCCTCATCCCCGTAAAGCCTTTTCTCGGAATTCCTGACGGCAAGATAAAGGTCCACGAACCGGCGGCTGCCGGCAGGCTCCCTGAACAAGGGTTTGTTTGTATCGTGGTTACTCACGCTCATCCGATCGCTTCTATCTTAAATATATAATTGTCTTCGATCAGTGTTCGCATCGTCTGCACGCAAACCATTTTGAAATGATTTTGTTCGGCATGGTTCAGGATCATAGCAAGGTCACAGCCGGCGCACAAAACCATCCATACATCTGTGTTGCGGTGCAAATATTTTTTGAGATCGCTGAACAGGCATTCAAAATATTCGCCATGGGCTCCGCAAAACCACGGAAGGTCGGCTTCGCTGGCTACTGCCTTTTTATAATAAGGCGGATTGATGACCACGACGTCGAATGATTGCAGTGGAATATCGTTGAAAAGGTCGGACTGGATCACCTCGAGTTCCGTTTCGTTCCGCCCGGCATTCTCGATAATGCAATGGATGGCCGCTGGACTGATGTCCGTGGCAACGACACTTGCTCCCCGTTTTGCTGCATAGATGCTGATCAATCCGCTGCCGGCGCCCAGTTCCAGAAACCGTTTCCCTTCGATCGCCTGGCTGTCGAGGTGCCGTATCAACATTTTAGTACTGAAAAAGAAGCGGGGGTGAAATACGGGCGGAGCGATCTCGAGTACCAGCCCCCTGAATGTATATCCCCTGGTACGGGAAAGATATCTTACCAACAAGGGCTTGTAGGTCTTTGATACGATATATCGAACTACGCCCCTCATTAGAATCCTTCTATTTCAGGTTGACGGTATTTCCATAACAATTGCAATGCTTTCAGCTCGTAGGGCTTCTTGTACACACCGGTCCGGTAACGGATCGAGGACACGGACTTCATCACCCTTCGCTTAAAGCCCGTAAGCCTGATATCGGATACGGTAGGATAATAACTATTCAGCACCGTTTCAAAATCCTTGATCTTATTGATCATTTCAGGTGTGAGCCACGGCGTCAACGGATTCTTGCGCAGGTCGAATGAATCCCATTGCGGACCGATCCAGTCGTCGAGGTGTTCAGGAAAACGGAAGCCGCTATCCAAAACTTTCTGATACATGTCCGAACCTTCGGTCGGCACCGGGCTGTACACATAAATAATGATCTCGGTCCTGGGATTGATGCGTTTGATCTCCTTGATGAAGGCAATGTCCTGATCGATCTGCTTCATCACGAGCTCCGGTGTGGCCGCAGGTGTTCCCAACACAAACGAATATTCAGGAATAATATCGAACCTTGCGATGCGTTCGGCAAATGCCCTGATCTGATCCCCTGTCTGTGTGCCACCTTTGTCCATTTTCCTCAGGATCTCATCATTGCCGGTCTCGGCGCCAAAGAATATCATCTTGCAGCCGGAGGCGCGCATCTCGCTCAATGAGGCATCCGAATACTTATTGATCGTATCGATCCTTCCCTCGCCCCACCACACCATGGATTCTTTTTTAATGAGGCGCGAAAATTCCACCGTGCGTTTTTCAGAGACAAAAAAATTATTGTCATGAAATTCGATCGCATTACCACCATAATTCTGTTTCAGCCATTTAATGTCCTGGTAAATCAGTTGTGCCGACTTTCCCCTCCAGCGTGCATTGTAGATCGGCACAACAGCGCAGAAAGAACATTTAAAGGGACAACCCATGCTGGAATGATAGGCAATGGTGCGGGTGCCGAGGTAAGTTTTGCCGAGGTATCTTTTAAGCGGATAAAATGTGTCGAGGGTTTTGTACGGCAATGGCGGTAAGGCATCAGGATCATAGAGTTCATCCTTCCTCGTCTTTATTATTTCTTCCCCTTCCCTATAAATCAGATTGCTGATATCCTTCCAAGACCTATTTTTTTCGAGTGCGGTCAACAGGGCCGGAAAGCTTTTATCGCCGGGGCCATTGATGATAAAGTCCACATAGCCCGAGCTGAGAACTGCCGCAGGCTGATTGGATGGAAAG
>DATMHB010000701.1:0-3566 GCA_035555175.1 Flavisolibacter sp.
CTGAAAATGCTGGCAGAGATCAAATGGATCGATATCCATATCCCGGTCTATATTTCACTTATCGTGATCGTAGTCTGTCTTGTGGGATCCATCGTATATTCGGTTAAGATTGGATCGCGAAATGCGCAAACAGGAACAGAAGCAGAGAGAGAAACACAAATAGAAAGAGAGAAAGATAAATTCTAACCATTGTATTCCATTCAAACGATCTGCGAAGTTACCGGCGGAAAATTTTTAACTCAGGATGCACCCGGCGAAATTGACCACCTGGTGTACGACAGCCGCCGTGTGCAGGAACCTTCCACTTCCTTGTTTTTCGCGCTGAAGACCGAACATAATGACGGCCATAAATACATAGCGGATGCTTTAAGGAGAGGCGTCAGGAATTTTATTGTGTCGGAAGAGCCGGATGGATATGAAGCGGGTGGGAGTTCGGTGATCCAGGTTGAAGATACTTTGTCCGCGCTCCAGAAGCTGGTGGCTTTTCACAGGCGGCAATTTTCCATTCCGGTTATCGGTATTACGGGCAGCAATGGAAAGACCATTGTGAAGGAATGGCTGTACCAGTTATTGCACGACGATTATAAAGTAGTGCGCAGTCCCAGAAGCTTCAATTCGCAGATCGGTGTTCCCCTCAGCGTTTGGGAAATGAATGCACAACACACGCTCGCGATATTCGAAGCGGGTATTTCAAGACCCGGCGAAATGCAGCGTCTCGCAGATATCATTCAGCCAACGATCGGTGTGCTCACCAATATCGGCGAAGCGCACAGCCTTGGGTTCCTTGACCGCGACCAGAAGATCAGTGAAAAAGTGCGGCTCTTCAAAGATTGTCCGGTGCTTATTGCCAGAAGCAAAGACCTTGGGGGAAGGGCTGGCATAACCGCATCGGGAACGAAGGTGATGACTTGGGGGCATGCTGCAGGGAATGATTTCATGGTGCGGTACGGAGAAAAACAGGCCGACCGTACAGATTTTGTGATCGTGTTTTCTGGCCAACAATTTCATTTCAGCATTCGCTTCGTTGATCATGCTTCGGTAGAGAATGCCATCACCTGCTGTTGCGTGTTGATGGTGCTCGGCTTTAATGAAAAGCAGATCGTTGACCGCCTCGGTAAGCTGCATACCATCGACATGCGTCTGCAGCTGAATCACAGCATTAATGGCAGCATGGTGATCAACGACAGCTATAGCACCGATGTGACCTCACTTACAGTGGCGCTTGATTTTCTGAAGCAGCAAAGTTCAGGCCTCAAAAGGACCGTGATCCTTTCGGAATTTTTTGAAAGCGGAAAGAATGATGCGGACCTCTACAGTGAGATTGCAGAACTTTTAATAGCGTACAACATAAAAAGGGTCATCGCTATTGGTGAGAAAATCGGCGACGCATTACAGGACAGGCTGGCTGAAGGTCCTGAACTTCAAACCTATTTGTCTACCGACGATTTTATCAGGGAGTACCGCGGCTCGCAATTCTTCCGGGAGATCATTCTCATCAAGGGCGCGCGCAAATTCGGATTCGAAAGGATCGCGCTTTTATTTGAAAAGAAGATGCATCAGACGGTCCTTGAAATCGACCTGAACGCGCTTGCCCATAACCTGAAAGAATATCAGCGTCAGCTGAAGCCGGAGACAAAGGTGATGGCGATGGTGAAAGCTTTTTCATACGGAAGTGGCGGAGCAGAGATCGCGAGCGTACTGCAATATCATAACACGGCATACCTGGGTGTGGCCTATGCAGATGAAGGCGTTGAACTGGTAAAGTCCGGCATCACCCTTCCCATCATGGTGATGAATGCGGAAGAGTCTTCATTCCAGGCGATTGCCGATTACCAACTGGAGCCGGCCATCTTCTCATTCGACGTGCTGAATAAATTCGACCGTTATATTAAAGAGCAGGGACTGATGGATTATCCCGTTCATCTTGAAATTGAAACCGGAATGAACCGCCTCGGCTTTAACGTGGACGAGGTGCAAGCATTGGCAAGTTATATCAGCAAGTCGCCGCTGTTCACCATTAAGTCCGTCTTCACGCACCTTGCCGCCAGTGAAGATCCATCACAGGATGCATTTACAAAGATTCAGGCTGATCGCTTTCAACAGGCGGTCGCCATCTTTGAAAAAAACATCACCTATCCTTTCTTGAAACACATTTCCAATTCTGCTGCAATTGTGCGGCACCCGCAATTGCAATTGGACATGGTGCGGCTCGGCATTGGTTTGTATGGTATCGAGATCGACAATGACCGGCGTCTAAGTCTGCAGGCAGTGGCTACGCTACGCTCAACGATTGCACAACTGAAGAAATTAAAGGAGGGCGATTCGGTCAGTTATAACAGGAAGGGAGTGGTTCACAGGGATAGCCTGATCGCAACCGTAAGGATCGGTTATGCCGATGGTTATTCCCGTTTGTTCAGCAATGGTATTGGAAAGATGATGGTGAAGGGGAGGCTCATGCCGGTGATCGGAACTGTTTGCATGGACATGACCATGATCGATGTAACTGACCTGGAATCTGTAAAGGAAGGAGACGAGGTGATCATTTTCGGACCCACCCTTCCGCTGCAGCAGGTAGCGTCCTGGATCGGTACCATTCCGTATGAGCTGATGACCGGTGTTTCGCACCGTGTGAAAAGAATTTATTTTCATGAATAACAGTTCTTGCCCTGGCAGGTGAACCGACCAAGGGCGGCAGCGGGCACCTTTAAACAAAGAATACGCATAGGCACATTGGTTTAGTTTTAGTCTGCTTCGTGTTTCTGGCCGCAAAGGGATCTTCGTCAATAATTAATTAGGGCACGGCGTGAACATCAAAAGTTAAAGCGCAAGGAGCGCAGAGGACGCAACGTCTTTACGCTTCTCGCATACTAGCGGCCTTTGCGTTTAAGGATCATCAGGCTACTGACAGGAAGAAGACGGTGATACAATTAACCTTTTTGCAAGACTTGGAAATTGTCAGGCCTTATCTTTGCTCCTTTAATTTTTAACCGTGAAGCTTCGTTCAGCGATAATCCTCATAGCACTCATCCTCCTGGCCGATCAGGGGCTCAAGATCTGGATCAAAACCCATTATCCGATTGGCCATGTAAAGGACCTGCTGGGCATGCGCTGGGCTCAATTGTATTTCATAGAGAACGAAGGCATGGCCTGGGGCTGGAAATGGGGTGGCGAATGGGGCAAGATGCTGCTAACGCTTTTCCGCCTGGCGGCTGTGATCTTTGGCAGCTGGTACCTCACAAGGATCGTGAAACAACATTATTCAAAGGGATTTATTATCTGCGCTTCTCTGATCTATGCAGGCGCTCTCGGGAACCTGATCGACTCCATGTTTTACGGAATGATCTTCGATAAGGGCATGAGCTTTAATACGGCTTTGAATGTATATGAGAGCTATACAGGAGTAGCACATCTAACTACGCATGGCGGTTACCAGAGCTTTCTTCACGGCAGCGTGGTAGACATGCTTTATTTTCCGATGGTGCATTCCACTTTCCCCGGCTGGATGCCCGTTATCGGAGGAAAAGAATTTGAATTCTTCAGTCCCATATTTAATGTCGCCGACGCTT
>DATMHB010000702.1:0-2649 GCA_035555175.1 Flavisolibacter sp.
ATAATTGTGAAAGCCTGAGGTTGACGACCTCGCTTACCCGCAGGCCGCAACTATACATCGCTTCGAGAATCGCTTTGTTCCTGGTGCCTTCATCGGTGCTCAGGTCTATGGCGTTGATGATCTTTTCGATCTCTTCAAAGCTCAATACGTCCGGAAGCGATCTTTTTAGTTTGGGCGCTTCAAGCAGCGCGGTGGGGTCTGCAGTGGCAATGCCTTCAAGCAGGCAATACCTGTAAAATGTTCGCAGACCTGAAATGATCCTTGCCTGCGATGCCGCCGTCATGCCCAATTCGGCGATCCACTGAGTAAAATGCTGCAGATCATCGAGCGAAATTTCCGCCGGTGCTTTCCTGTTATCAGCTGACTGTAAATAAGCAGTGAGCTTTTCAATATCATTGAGGTAGGCGGCTACCGAGTTGTTTGAAAGCGAGCGCTCCAATTGCAGATAGGCCCTGAATCCTTTTTTATATGGTTCCCACACGACGCAAGAATTGATGATGCACCGAATGGCGGCTCTTACAGTTCGATCTTTTTTTCCAGCGGCACTTCCGTTCCATTTTTATCGATAAGTTTTATATACACGCGCTGCTTGCTAACATTTAAGGTATCGATGGCCTTATGGACATTGTTGAAGTCCATTTCGTATTCTTTCTTGAACGTCATCTGCGCCTGCTTACCCGTATTCACGTTCACCACATAAATATTGCCCCGGTCGGTATAGGCCCTTAGATCGGGATCGATGGAGAACTTCGGATCAAAAGCGTTCAACGCTCCGGTCATTTTCAAAATGCCTGTTTTCTTATAGGTCATCTTGAGTAGGTAACCCCTGCCCGTGACACAGTCATTGAAGGCGAGCCAAATAAAAGAGGTATCCTGAAAGGCGCAGCTGATGGCCGATTTATTCAGCTTTACCGGCTGGTTCAGAAAGTCGCTGAGCTGAACCTGGCTGCTCGTGGCGGCTTTGCCGTGGGTCCAGGTCACCGTGTCCGCCGTGCAATTCTTTACGCTAATGGAGAGAGACTGGCCAAATTCGGGCGTGCCTTTAAAATCAAAGGAGGTGGAATTGCAGTTGGTATCGCAAAAGGTTTTTGCCGTTTTGCTGCTGTTGTTGCAGGATGCAAATAATACAATAGAAAGAACAGGCAACAGAAGTATTTTCATAAAAAATTAGTTGGAAACAAAAATAGGCTTTGGGAATTTGCCTTTCAAAATTCTTTTACCTTCGGTTTTTACCAACCTATATGTCTTATTACCGAAAGAAATTTGCGAATAGCGTGCTGCAGCACCGTTCCAAATTGCGGCGCTTCCTTACCAAAACAGAAAACAATCCGCCTGCTACGCTCGATGCCATGGCAGATACTGCAGCCAGCGAAGTGTGGAAGGAAATTGACTGTCTGGTTTGTTCGAACTGCTGCCGCACCATGACACCCACGTATACATTCAAAGACCTGCAACGGATCTCAAAACACCTGGGCATGACCATCAGCCAGCTGAAGGCAAAATGGTTGTACAGAAACCGGGAAGGAGAGTGGATGAACGTGAACACACCGTGCCAGTTCCTCGACCGGAAAACAAATCTGTGTTCCATTTATGAAGTGCGTCCGGCCGACTGTGCAGAGTTTCCTCACCTGAATAAAAGAAAGCTCACGGATTATATGCACATACACAAGCAAAATGTGCAGCACTGTCCCGCCACATTTAAAATGGTGCAGCGGTTGAAAGAACTTGTGTCCAACGAACAGTTGCTGGTTGAGCAATCAGCGCCTTACAAATAAACATCTTCAATAAAAAAGAACTCGGTTTCCGCCCCATGGTGCGTGATCACTGAAAGGATGTCGATGTGAAAATCGCTGTATTGCCGGTGATGATACAGGTATTCCCTGATCCCGTTCAATAACGATTTAATTTTTTTCTTTGTAACATTTTGTTCGGGACAACCGAACAAACCTGACGACCGGCATTTCACTTCTACGAAGTGAAGCACACCATCTTTTGTTGCGATAAGGTCGATCTCAAAATGCCCACGCCTCCAGTTACGATGAAGAATAAAAAACCCGTTTTCCACGAGATAATCCGCTGCAAATTGCTCGCCCTCTTTGCCGAGATCGTTGTTATGCGCCATAGTTTATCTTTAGCCCAAAATAGATTTTAATGGATGCTTCTCAAGGGGTTTTTAAACTGATTGGAACGGTACAACACTACGCCTGGGGAGGATATAATTTTATTCCACAGTTATTGGGACGATCCAATCCGGATCATCGTCCATTCGCCGAGTACTGGCTTGGTGCACATCCCTCACGGTCTTCTACAACCGAAGATCAGTTTCCCCTGAGTGATATCATCAATGGGCACCCTGATAGATATTTGGGCTCGAATACGTCTAAAAGATTTTCTTCACTTCCTTTCTTATTCAAAGTGCTCGATGTGCGCCAGATGCTTTCCATTCAGGTACATCCATCGATTGAGGGGGCCAGGAACGGATTTGCAGAGGAAGAACAAAGGGGCATAGCCGTTACTGCTTCGAACCGGAATTATAAAGACCTCAATCACAAGCCGGAGATCATGGTGGCGCTGACCGATTTCTGGCTGCTGCATGGATTCAAGGTTACGTCGCACTTAACCCAAACCCTCGATGCAGTTCCGGAGTTT
>DATMHB010000703.1:0-6012 GCA_035555175.1 Flavisolibacter sp.
GGGGTTTTGTGTCGGATTTGTAGGCAAGAAAGAGGGCTTCATCGATGGTCACCTTAAGTCCTGCGCGTACATAACATACGCCTTGCTGTGCCGCGATCATATGGCCAATGTTCCAGATGATGTTGTTATTAAAGCCGTGCGGCACCAGGTTCAGTTGTTCGGTGGACAGGTCTTTCACCAGGCTGAGTAAATAGGCCCTGGTGCGTTTCACCATGTCGATCTGGTTGATGGTGGGATTGAGTTGCAGGTCCATAGTATAAAAGTACAAACTGTACCGCAGTTTGATTCGGCAGCGGCCGGATTCTTACAGATAGGCAAAGCGCAATGGGCGCAGAAGATCTTTAGACAAAGATGTGCAAAAGAAAAACGCAGAGCACTCCAATGAGGTACAAGAAGAACATTTATACACTTAACGAAGCAGCTGACGGCATCATTCAAATAGGCTGTACAAAGCAAGACCTATATTTAAATGGATCACTGAAAATATCCGGTATGACTACAAATGAGCGCGTGATGAGGTTCAAAGCGGTGGTTAAAAAATAAAGGCGCTTAATGCCGTCGCAAAAATCGGCTTGTTCCGTTATTTGTGTTTTTTCTCGCTCCGGTTTTTTTTACACTTCTTGGGGGCGCCCCCCCGATAAAAAATTACAACCATGTCGTGAAACAACCATGGGAATTTTCTTCTGCGAAAAAGGCATTTTTCTGTTTGAAAAATCATTTCACTTCCCGGAAGGTCTCGGCAGGCATCCAGGAGGACAGACTCCCTTCCGCGTCAGCTGTTCCGCCAAAGCATCAACGACTAGAAGCCGTGATTGATGAATCCGCGCCGCTCGTGACGGTCTTCCTCCGCGCCATCATCCCACTGATAAGTTGATTCGCGGAGACCAGTACAAGCAGCGCCAACGGGTCCCGCCCCAGATCTTTCCAAACAGCCGGCCGCCTCGCGGAGACCCGTCGGGCAAGCAAAATATCCGCCGCAGTTTGATAAGTAATCCGCTTTATCTAACTTAATCGACATAACAGTGGATATGTCGATATTCCAGCGGTGTAGCTCAAGGAAGCATGTGGTGCCTCCGTATAAAACCTTATAGAAAAAATGAAATCAATCCTTACGAACGTGATTCAAAAAGGCAAGGTCAACAAAGGTGATCCAAAGAGGCAGGCTTATATTTCAGCAGGTGTGATTGCAGGGTTCATTATTCTTTTTATCTGGAGTTTGATTCTATATCCCAAGACGTTTGTTCCATTGCCGCTGCTGTTGGCCATCCTTTTACTTCCCGGACTTATTTTGACATTTTTCATTTCCGGAAGGCTGCTTACTATTTGCGGCTACGCTCAATACATCAAGCATGATCCAAAATATAATAGTACCATCGCCGTCCTGGCCTACATGCTAATTACAGTTCCTGTCGGAAATTTTTTGGTGTGTGCACTGTTATTTGTGAACAGTTATTTTGCGAATGCCAAGAACGAATCGATTCTGCTTCGCCCCAACAATGTGGCGCAAAGCTATTCCCGCAGTTCCAGGCATTATTATTCTCATTGTGATATTACCATAGATGGCATAACCAAACGGCTGAATTTCGGGAGAAGGCGACCTGAAGAAATTTCTTCTTCCAATTTGAGGGTGGAAATTTCCCGCGGCTATTTCGGCTATTTTATTATTCGCAAACGAAGACTGGAGTAAAGTATCCCTGCATTTAAGCAATTCCCTTCCCTGACAGCTTTCCCCCGAACGCATCGAACAGTATGGGGCCGACCGGCAGAGTCTTACACGGAATGCGCTCGTTGCGCATCTTCGCATTCTTCGCGCCTTCTTCGTTTAAATCAGCCCCTGCGTTGAAACGCCAATAGCCTCAACAAAAAAGCCCCGACATTATACCGGAGCTTTATCATCAATTATGTAATTATGGTTATGCCTCTCTGCCGTGACAGTTCTTATACTTCTTCCCACTACCACAAGGACACGGATCATTCCTTCCGATCTTCGGACCCACTTTAATGGGCTCCTGCTTCACTGCCACGTTTCCTGACGGATCATAATAGTCTTTTTCATTTGCCGCGTAATCATCGCCGGCAGCATCAATTTCCTCTTTATTCGCCCTCATCTTGCTCATGTCGGTCTTCTGTACACGGCCTTCACGCAGATTGGGTGCCTGCTCTTCCTGCACCGGCAGGCTTGCATGGCACAGGAATGAAACGATCTCACGATTGACTTCACTGCTCATCCTGCGGAAAAGATTATAGGCCTCCACCTTGTAAATCACGAGGGGATCTTTTTGCTCCAGATAAACCGTCTGCACGCTCTGCTTCAGGTCATCCATCGCACGCAGGTGCTCTTTCCACGAATCGTCAATGATGGCCAGTGTAATGTTCCTTTCCATCGCATTGCACAATTCCTCTCCGTTCGTGCTTACGGTCTTGTCAAGATTGGTGAGGACATTGATGCCTTTTCTTCCATCGCTGAAAGGCACTACAACGTTTTCGATATGCGAACCCTGGGTTGTGCGGATATTCCTGAATACCGGCACCGCCTGCTTCCTTACTTCCTCTTTATGCAACTGATAATTCTCGATCGCCTCGGCATACAATTGATTGGAGAGCGTATTGATATCGGTCTTCTTAAAACTTTCTTCGTCGATCTTCGTATCCAATCCGAACGTTACAATGCAGGCGAGCTTGAACCCTTCATAGTCATCCTGCTCCCGGTGACTGCTTATCACTTCTTCTGCAGTAACCGAAAAAGCATTATCGATATCGAGTGCCAAACGTTCACCAAACAGAGCGTGGTTGCGGCGATCATAAACTGCATTCCGCTGCTTGTTCATTACATCATCATATTCCAGCAGGCGCTTGCGTATGCCGAAATTGTTTTCTTCAACTTTCTTCTGCGCCCTTTCAATTGATTTAGTGATCATGCTGTGCTGGATCACTTCACCTTCTTTGTATCCAAAACGGTCCATCAGGCCTGCAATCCTTTCGCTTCCGAACATGCGCATCAGGTCATCTTCCAGCGACACATAGAACTGTGAGGTACCCGGATCTCCCTGGCGTCCTGCACGTCCTCTCAACTGCCTGTCCACCCTGCGCGATTCATGGCGTTCCGTACCAATGATGGCCAAGCCTCCTGCTTCTTTTACGCCTGGCCCGAGCTTGATGTCGGTACCGCGACCCGCCATGTTGGTGGCGATGGTGATGGCGCCCGGCAAACCGGCTTCCGCTACCACCTGTGCTTCACGTGCGTGCTGCTTTGCGTTGAGCACATTGTGCGGGATTTTTTTCACTGACAACATCCTGCTCAATAATTCACTCACCTCTACCGAAGTGGTACCCACGAGAACGGGCCTTCCTGCATTGCGAAGGGCTTCGATCTCGTCGATGACAGCTTTGAATTTTTCTTTTCTGGTCTTGTATACGAGGTCCTGGTGGTCTTTCCGCACCACAGGAATATTCGTCGGGATGGTAACTACATCGAGTTTGTAAATGCTCCACAATTCCGCCGCTTCGGTCTCCGCCGTACCGGTCATACCCGCCAGCTTATGGTACATCCTGAAATAATTCTGCAGGGTTACGGTCGCATAGGTTTGGGTGGCCGCTTCGATCTTTACATTTTCTTTTGCTTCAATGGCCTGGTGCAATCCATCGCTGTAGCGGCGTCCGTCCAGAATACGTCCCGTCTGTTCGTCCACGATCTTCACCTGGCCGTCCATCACCACATATTCCACATCCTTATCGAACAGTGTGTAGGACTTAAGGAGCTGCTGCACCGAGTGAATGCGATCTGCTTTTTGCGCGTAATCGTTGAGCACAGCTTCCTTCTGATGCATTTTTTCTTCCGCGGTTGCCGTGCCTTGCTCTATATCGTTCAGCTTCACGCCAATGTCCGGCAGAACAAAGAATTCAGGATCCTCACCGGCCCGCGTGATCATCGTAAGTCCTTTATCGGTAAGGTCGACCGATTTGTTTTTTTCATCGATATGAAACAAAAGTTCTTCATCCACGATGTGCATGTGACGCTGCTGATCGGCCAGGTAATAATTTTCGGATTTCTGCAGCTTCACCCTGATCCCGGGCTCGCTGAGGAATTTGATCAGTGGGCCGTACTTCGGCAGCCCGCGATAGGCCCTGAACAATAACAGGCCTCCGCTCTTCGGATCATCATCACCTTCGGCAAATTTCCTTTTGGCCTCATTCAGGAATCCGCGCACAAGTCTTTCCTGTGCTTCAACAAGATTTTGTACACGGGGCTTTAAGATATGATATTGCTGGTCGTCGCCTTTGGGCACCGGTCCAGAGATAATGAGTGGTGTTCTTGCGTCGTCGATCAATACACTATCCACTTCGTCCACCATGGCATAGTGGTGTTTCCGCTGCACCATTTCATCCGGAGAGTGCACCATATTATCGCGGAGATAATCGAATCCGAATTCGTTATTGGTGCCATAAGTGATATCGGCCCAATAAGCGCGTCTGCGCTCTTCGCTATTCGGTTGGTGCTTGTCAATGCAATCGACTTTCAGCCCAAGCCATTCGAAAATAGGACCATTCCATTCGCTATCGCGGCGGGCAAGGTAATCGTTCACGGTTACAATGTGAACGCCTTCGCCGGCGAGGGCGTTGAGATAAGCAGGCAACGTGGAAACAAGGGTCTTGCCCTCACCCGTGGCCATCTCTGCGATCTTACCCGAATGAAGAACAGCACCTCCGATCAGCTGAACGTCATAGTGCACCATATTCCAGGTGACCTGACCGCCCGCTGCCGTCCATGTATTTTTATAAGTGACCTGGTCACCATTGATCGTGATATAATTTTTTGAAACACTAAGGTCGCGGTCGAGGTCTGTAACCTTTGACACGATCTCTGGATTTTCCTTGAACCTTCTGGCTGTTTCTTTTACCACAGCAAAAGCTTCGGGCAACAGCTCCTTCAGGATCTCTTCGATCTTCTCGTCACGGTCCTTTTTCAACTTATCGACTTCCTGATAAATAGCGTCCTTTCCGACGAGGTCGTCAAAAGGAAGCTCTTCCGCCCTTTTATTTGTATCGGCGATCTGCTCGTTGATCTCCTTAAGATGATCATTGATGCGCTGACGGAATTCAACAGTTTTATAGCGAAGCTGGTCATTACTGAGCGACTGATAGGCCTGGAAGTTCTGGTTGATCTTTGAAACCAGTGGCAGGATCGCCTTCACGTCCTTTTCCGATTTACTGCCACCAAACATTTTAGAAATGAAACCGATCATATGATTACTGAGTATTTCTGCAATTCATTAATTAATTTCCGTATAACGGAAGAACACACGCGTCAAAAAAGGTGCTAATAAAACTTAGAAGCCAAATTGACAGGCGTCAAAGATAAATCAAATTGCAGTCTAGATGGTACTGCTTTTGAAGCTTAACAAAGCCGAAGGTTTTGAATCTGATTACTTTATTTTCGATCCGGAGAATTGTATCGCGCTTATGAAAAGAATAGCTGCATACGGGGTTTTTGTTGTACTGGCAGGATGCGTCAACCACGAGAGAGCTCCAAAAAATAACGAGGGCACACTATACTTCGATTATAAGATTTCGGGCGAAGAAGACCTCGATAATGTAACAATACTCATGCAATTCAGGAGGGGAGGACCCGAAGGTGAGGCAGTGTCGCTCCAACCACCTGCGCAGGTCGAGCTGGATGGCCAGGTGATCGCTCCCGACAGCGCTGCCATGTCAGGCGTGTTTTATGAAGCCGATAGGCCTTTAGATGAATTTGAAGGCGGCCATACGATCCTTTTTACCGATCAAAACAGGAAAAAATTCAAGGAAGAGTTTGTTTTCTCGCGGTTTTCGATCGAAGACCTTCCTGAAAAAGTGCAGCGGGGTCCGTTTGTGATCAGGCTCGGTGGACTGCCCGAACAAGATACGAGGCTGCATGTGGTAATGGTGGATACAGCTTTTGAGACCAATGATGTGAACCAGATCGATCATGTTACTAAAGGAGAGCTGCCTGTTGACGCAGGCATGTTGCGTGAT
>DATMHB010000704.1:0-7517 GCA_035555175.1 Flavisolibacter sp.
ATTGGTGCTTCAGTCTGCAGGCTGGACTGGAACGATCTATATTGATCATGTTGGACTGCGATGATTCACACAAGAAGCACATTGCGTATTTTATTGTAATAATTGATTGATACACGAAAAAATTGTGAACCTGGTCCCTGAATCTGATGAAGTATCAGGACCAGGTTTTTTCATAAGGGCAGGCCGGAAACTGAAATGAAAAAATTGATCATCATAACCATATATTTTATTTTTTCGGGAGACGTTTCCGTCCATGCGCAGTATTCATCATTGGCGTTGCACGCTGTGCGTTTGAATGCACATGATGAGGATCTACCGATAGACCGAAAGGCAACCAGGGAGACAGTCAATTTGTATCATCATCTGAAAAAGCTTTTGAACAAGGGCATCATGTTCGGTCACCAGGACGATCTCGCCTACGGCGTAGGCTGGAAATATGAAGAGGGTAGGAGTGATGTGAAAGATGTGACCGGCGATTACCCTGCCGTATATGGGTTTGAGCTTGGCCGGCTGGAGATCGATCGGCCCGTGAACCTGGATTCTGTTCCTTTTGACAGGATGAAAAAATTCATCCGTGCTGCTTATGATCGCGGCGGTGTTATCACCCTCAGCTGGCATTTGAATAATCCGCTCACCGGGAAAACAGCCTGGGACCCGGCACCCGGAACGGTGGCGTCCATTCTTCCCGGCGGTGATAAGAATGATCTTTATAAAACCTGGCTTGATAAAGTTTCAGCTTTCATGTTGGAACTGAAAGGAAGCAATGGCGAATATATCCCCATTATTTTCCGTCCTTTTCACGAGCTCAATGGAGGATGGTTCTGGTGGGGCAAGCCGCACTGCACGCCGGAAGAGCTGAAGCAACTCTATCGGTTCACGGTATCTTATTTAAGAGATGAAAAAAATGTTCACAGCCTTTTGTATGCATTCAATACCGACCGCTTTAATTCGAAAGAAGAATACCTGGAAAGGTATCCCGGAAATGAATGGGTTGACGTAGTGGGCTTTGATATTTATCAGCGCGAAAGGGGCGATGCAGCCAATGCACGCTTTGTTAGCGATATCGACAACATGTTATCGATGCTGGAAGCGATAGCCCGTGCTTCGGGAAAGATACCCGCATTGACCGAGTTCGGATTCGGAAGAGTACCCGACAACAGGTGGTGGACGAATGTCCTTTGGAAAGGATTGCAACATCACCGGATCTCCTACGCCCTTGCCTGGAGGAATGCAGGATACCGAAACAACACGGGGGAATTTTATTTGCCATACAAAGGCCATGCTTCCGTTCCGGATTTCCTTAAACTCTACCATGAAAAGCGGAGCTTATTTCAAAAGGATATTTCAAAAGAACACGTGTATAAAGATTGATCAAACCCCAGAAGGATGAATTCAAGGAATGAAAAATGGAACGATGAACGCTGCAGCATGACATGGCTGTTTATCCTGGTGGTGTCGCTTTCGTGCCGCGGCATCAGGAATGGGAACACGGCGCCTGATAACATTCCCTCTGAGGTCATGGTCCGTTCGTGGCTGGTAGACAAACAGGCCACAACAGAAACTGCGGCGCTGTTTTATAACCTCAAAAAATTGTCGAAGACAAATATATTATTCGGGCATCAGGACGATACCAAAAGAGGCGTTATTGATTCCAGTACGCAGTGGGCGAATGAACGGCAATTTCAACCGGTGTCCAGAGAAAGATCGGATGTCAAAGAAATCACAGGCGCTTTTCCTGCAGTATATGGACACGATTTCCTTCACATCGCAAATTTCGCCGATGGCGAGTGGTACGATTATGAAAAGCAGATCGCGCATGATCTTACAGTCGATGCGTATAACAGGGGCGGCATCAACACTTATGCATGGCACTACGCCAATCCTGTTTCAAAAGGAAGCTTCTATTGGAAGGATGCCCCGGTGGAAGCCGTCAGTCATATATTACCTGGCGGAGAATTCAATGCAGTATATAAATCGTCGCTAAAAGAGGTGGCTGATTTTGCAAAAAGCTTATTGGGGGCGGACGGAAAGCTGATACCGGTCATCTTTCGGCCGTTTCATGAATTTGACGGCGGCTGGTTCTGGTGGGGTGCCACGCACTGCACAGCAGAACAGTACAAATCGCTTTACCAATTTACGGTTACGTATCTGCGTGATAGCCTAGGTGTCCACAATTTTTTATATGCATGGTCGCCTGATAAGAATTTTACTTCGGAGGCCGAGTTTCTGGAACGCTACCCGGGCGATGCATTCGTGGACGTGGTCGGCACCGATAACTACGGAGATATCGGCGCCAGTGCGCAGGTTTTGCCTGCAGCTGCAAAGCTTAAGATCGTTTCCGACTACGGCATCAAAAAAAATAAAGTTGCCGCACTAACGGAAACGGGTTTACAGAACCTTACACAGCCCGATTGGTATACACAGACTTTATTGAAGATCCTTCAATACCAGAAACTGGAACTGGCCTATGTGCTCGTGTGGGCGAATTCAACACGGGGTTACTGGACGCCCTATCGCGGCCATCCCGCTGCAAAAGATTTTCAGCGGTTCAAATCTGATCCTTACCTGATCTTCGGTGACAGGTTGACCAATATGTATAAGATCAAATGAAGAAGGTTTTGACTAAAATGAATTCATGAAGCTTCAGGTCATCGATATTGCCATCATCATCGCTTACCTCGTGACCATGCTCATGATCGGATGGTTCCTTAGAAAAAAAGCACGGCAGAACAAGGAAAGCTATTTGCTTGGGGGAAAAAAATTGCCCTGGTACCTTCTCGGTCTCAGTGATGCTTCCGACATGTTCGATATTTCGGGCACGATGTGGATGGTGGCGCTTTGTTTCGTTTATGGAATGAAGAGCATATGGATCCCGTGGCTGTGGCCTGTGTTCAACCAGGTATTCAATATGATGTTCCTGGCCAAATGGCTCCGGCGGTCGAATGCTGATACCGGCGCCGAATGGCTGGCGACCAGGTTTGGTGCGAAGGGTAAAGGCGTCGCCGGCTCGCATAGTGTAGTGGTTGCCTTTGCCCTCATAGGCTGCCTTGGATTTCTTGCCTACGGATTTGTAGGCCTCGGAAAATTCATTGAGATCTTTGTTCCATGGAATCTTGTGCAGGGCTACCTTCCTTTTCAGCTGGGCCCGCAGTATGCCGCGCATTTTTATGGAATCATATTCACCCTCTTTGCGGTATTTTATTCCGTGTTGGGCGGTATGCACAGCATCGTGCTGGGTGACATGATCAAGTACATCATTATGACCATCGGCTGTATTGCCATTGCGGTGATCGCCATGAACAAATTGCATGGAGGTCATCAGCAGCTGATCCTTCCGAACGGATGGACCAATCCCTTTTTCAACTGGCATCTCAATCTCGACTGGTCGCGCATTGTACCGGCCGCTAATGAAAAGATCTCCGATGACGGCTATGAACTGTTTGGATGCTTCTTCATGATGATGCTTTTCAAAGGAAGCTTTGCAGCCCTTGCGGGGCCTGCACCGAATTATGACATGCAGAAAATTCTTTCGTCGCGTTCGCCGAAGGATGCATCGAAGATGACAGGATTTGTTTCAATCATCCTGCTGCCAGTTCGTTATTCGATGGTGATCGGCCTCACCGTACTGGGTCTTCTTTACTTTAATCAGCTGAACCTCGGCGACGGAAGGGGAGGAACGGATTTCGAAAAACTGTTGCCGGCTGCCATCAATAATTTTTTACCGGTGGGCATTCTCGGCACCGTGCTTACCGGCCTTCTTGGCGCCTTCATGGGTACGTTCTCCGGAACCCTTAATGCGGCCCAGGCTTACATCGTTAATGATATTTACCTGAAGCACGTGAACCCGCGCGCTTCGAACAGGAAGGTCATTTCAATGAATTATCTGTCAGGCATCGTTATTGTCACGCTCGGCGTGATATTGGGGTTCTTTACCAGGAATGTGAACGATATACTTCAGTGGATCGTGTCCGGATTATATGGCGGATACATTGCGGCCAACGTGCTGAAGTGGTATTGGTGGCGTTTTAATGCAAATGGATTTTTCTGGGGCATGGTGGCCGGCATCATGCCCGCCATCGGTCTTGCCGCACTAAAGTCGAACGGCATTATTCATGGCCTTGAACTATATTATTGGCCGCTGCTGTTTGTCCTGTCTATCGCAGGCTGCCTGATCGGCACCTTTACTGCGCCCGCAACCGATGCCGCTGTGCTGAAGAAATTTTATACCAGTGTGCGGCCGTGGGGTTTTTGGAAGCCCGTATATCTGCAGGTAATTGCAGAAGATCCTTCTTTCATTGCAAACAAAAGGTTCCGCCTCGATATGTTCAACGTGGTGCTTGGCATTGTTGCGCAATGCTGTCTTACGATCCTGCCCATGTACGTGGTTCTGTGGTTAAAGCTGCCTCTGATCATCACGGTCATCATTTTGGCAATAATTGTTTTGATCCTGAAAAAAACCTGGTGGGATAAACTCGAGAACTAGTATCAACATGAAGTCTTTGGCCAATAAAACAAAAGCAATGAGTACAAATTTTGAGAAGCGTTTACAGGAATTGAAAAAAGCCCATCAAAGTCTGGTCAGTAAAAAGAACCGCATGGTGGACGGGGGTAATGGAGTATATGAACGGTTTGAAAATCCTGTACTGACGGCCCAGCATACGCCACTGTTCTGGCGCTATGATCTGGACATGCGCACCAATCCGAACCTCATGGAACGTTTTGGCATCAACGCCGTGTTTAATTCAGGCGCCATAAAGCTCAATGGCAAATATTACCTGGTGGCCAGAGTAGAAGGCGCCGACAGAAAATCTTTTTTTGCGATAGCCGAAAGCCCTAACGGCGTTGATCATTTTACTTTTTGGGATTATCCACTTACTCTGCCTGCCGTTGAACAACCAGATACCAATGTGTATGATATGCGGCTTGTCCGCCACGAAGATGGCTGGATCTATGGAATTTTTTGTACGGAACGCCGCGACCCCAATGCGCCGGCAGCCGATCAGTCGGCGGCGGTTGCGCAGTGCGGTATTGTCCGAACCAAAGACCTCATCGATTGGGAGCGGCTTGCCGATCTCAGGACGCCTTCGCCGCAGCAACGTAATGTTGTGTTGCATCCGGAATTTGTAAATGGCAAGTACGCTTTTTATACGCGGCCTCAGGACAGCTTTCTGGAAGCCGGAAAAGGAGGCGGCATCGGATTCGGCCTGAGCGACTGTATTGAACGTGCGGTGATTGAAGAGGAAGTGGTAATTGATGCCAGGGCCTATCATACGGTGTATGAGTTGAAGAACGGTCTGGGACCTGCACCCATCAAGACGCCCCGTGGCTGGCTGCACCTGGCGCACGGCGTAAGAAATACGGCTGCGGGTTTCCGTTATACGCTGTATCTATTTATCACCGATCTGCATGATCTTACAAAAGTGATCCATAAGCCGGCAGGCTATTTCATGGCGCCCGAAGGCGATGAAAGGGTGGGCGATGTTTCAAATGTTGTGTTCAGCAATGGATGGATCGCTGAGGAGGACGGACGCGTTCTCATTTATTATGCTTCCTCCGACACCCGCCAACATGTAGCTGTTTCCACAGTGGATCGGCTGCTCGATTATGCCATGAATACGGCACCGGATGGATTCACTTCTGCTTCTTCGGTGCGGACACTGGTTGAGCTCATAGAAAAGAATCAACGGCGCGATGGAGCCCAGGTATACTTTTCAATTGGTGAAGGCAACAGCAAAGTAAGTATCTGATGCCGTTAGAGAATAACATATTATCGGTCTCCGACCATGCCACTCTCGCCCGGTATAAAAAGGAAATGGAGCTGGAGCTGGAAGATATTCTTGCCTACTGGATGCGCAATGCGGTGGATCATGAATACGGCGGCTTCATAGGGAAGATCGATCATCGCAATGTGCGGCACCCGCAAGCCCCCAAGGGTTCCGTATTGAACAGCCGCATCCTGTGGGCCTTTTCTGCGGCGTACCATCTTACCGGCAAAAAAGAATATCTCGCCATTGCGGAACGTGCCTATTTGTATCTCATCCAATGCTTCATAGATCGCGAATACGGTGGTGTTTACTGGACAGTTGACTTCAAGGGTCAGCCGCTCGACACAAAGAAACAGATCTATGCACTTTCATTTGCAGTGTATGGATTGAGTGAATTTTACAGGGCCACAAAAATTGAAGCAGCAAAGACAACAGCCCTTGCCTTGTATAACGATATTCTGCAGCACAGCTACGACAACAAACATGGCGGCTACAGAGAAGCCCTTGCAAGAGATTGGAAAGAGATTGCAGATATTCGACTCAGTGCGAAAGACGCCAATGAGAAAAAGTCGATGAATACGCACCTGCATGTGCTGGAAGCTTTTGCCAACCTTTACAGTGTGTGTCCGGATGAAATGTTGAAGCGGCACCTCTCTGAACTGGTTTATATCTTCCTCAATTATATCATTTCACCGGAGAGCGGTCACCTGATCCTGTTCTTTGATGATGCATGGCAGCCACGGTCCGGCATGGTTTCGTACGGTCATGATATCGAAGCCGCATGGTTGCTCGAAGAAGCAGCGGAACTCATCGGAAATGAACTGCTTCTGCTCAAGATCAGGAACAAATCGGCCAGGCTCACCGATGCCGCGTCGGAAGGCCTGGACAGTGACGGCGGGCTTTGGTATGAGATGGATGTGGCAAAAAACCAATTGGTCAAGGAAAAGCATTCATGGCCCCAGGCAGAGGCGATGATCGGATTTTTTAATGCCTGGCAAATAACGGCCAATTCAAAATACCTTGACCGATCCATGGCGAGCTGGAACTTTGTTCAGCAATTCATGCGCGATAAGAGTTGCGGCGAATGGTACTGGGGCGTTCGCGAGAACTATACGCCCATGGAAGAAGAAGATAAGGTAGGGATCTGGAAATGTCCTTACCATAACAGCCGCGCCTGCATCGAGATCATTAAGCGTATCAAACAACTAAACTGAACGATATGAAAAAGTTCTTCTTGCTTTTTTATATTTCATTTTCGCTCCTGAGCGGCGCACAGGAAAAAAACCTGTTCGATCATCACCAGGACATCGGTAATGTGCTCCACAACGGAACATTTTCGTTCGACAGCAAATCGAAAACATACCGGTTGTCAGGATCGGGTGCCAACATCTGGGGCACCACCGACGAATTTCAGTATGCATACAAAAAAATGCGGGGAGATTTTATTCTCCAGGCCAGGATGAATTTTGTTGGAGAGGGTCATGAGGCACACCGTAAGACAGGCTGGATGATCCGTTCTGCCTTGACGCCGGATGCACAAATGGTGAGCGCTACGCTTCATGGTGATGGGCTAACATCACTGCAATACCGGAAGTCGGCTGCCTCCAATGTGGCGGAGATCAAGTCAAAAATTGTAAAGCCCGATGTCATACAGCTGGAAAGAAGGGGAAAGCGGTTCATCATGTCGGTGGCTCATTCAGGCGAGCCTTTTACAGTTGCGGAGATGAATGAAGTGGAAATGGGCGATGAAGT
>DATMHB010000705.1:0-6765 GCA_035555175.1 Flavisolibacter sp.
CGCCGTTCGGATAAACTGCGGCGATATGTTTTCCCAACACCTGTTGCCTTTTCAGTCCGGTGATGGCTTCCGCCTTTTTGTTCCAATAGGTTATCGTCCAATGTTTGTCTACGGCAAAAAAACCATCGCCGATAGATTCCATTATGTCTTCAAATTTACTTTCTGCCCGGGTCAGATCCCGTTCGGCCATCACTTGTGCGGAAATGTCCCTTACGGTTCCATAAATGGATGAGATATTGTTTTGATCATCTCTTTCCGTTTCCACATTCAATTCAATATGGACAACTTCTCCGTCGGGTTTGATGATGCGATGCCGATACTGGTGCGAAGACGACTGCCAGGCTATGGAGACGTGTTTCAAAGCGAGATCCAGATCATCGGGATGTACAAAAGCTAAATAGATCCCCGAGCTGAAAACGGGGAGTTCTTTTTTATTCAATCCGTAGATTTCGTACAATTCACCGGAAGCATCGATGTGCTCCCCACGAACGTTCCATTGCCACCATCCAAGTTTGCCAAGCCTGCATATCCTGGAAAGGCGTTGCTGATGATGTTGTGCAGCTTCGCTGCCCGAATACATTCGGGGCATCGCAAAGTCGATGGGATTATTGATAACGTTGTCGTGCATTGATATGGGGTGAGACCGGACTAAGGTATATAGAAAAAACTTATTATATTCTGAGTATATTTAAATGTCCGGCCGTCCATAATCCTTATTTATTTGTGTGATTGATTCATCACCCCGTCCCCGGTTCGATCTTCTTTGAAAGGCTCAAATGGATGCCATGTGGCCAAACCCCGGAAACCAGGTCGAAGCGATCACTTCTGCGTGCAAATCGGATGATCAAAGTTTAACGGTATCGGTGAAACCTCGTCAGGACTGATTTCCTTCACAGGGCGTAAGATTAAAACCACAGCGGCATACAGCCCTATCACGGACAGTAACTAAAACCTGATTGGTATAGCGTTCAGTTATGATCATTAGAAGCCTGCGGAATAATCAACGAAAGAAACAACAAATCAAAAAATCCTTTTTATGAGGAATTTCGATAAACGGTTTTGGCCTTATAAACCCAAATACAGCATTCTGCTGACAGGTATTTTGTTCCTTGCTTTTATCTCCATCCTCAAATTTTTTTATGACTGGCCCGGACAAAGTTCCGAAAGCGTTTTTGTCATCGTTGTTTTAATAATCAGCTGTTTGCCTGTTATCCTTGCGCTTGTCGATCTGGTGTTGGAAAGAGGCGGCGCCCTTGAGATAAAAGGCATTAAAATAGACCTTTCGAAAGTGGACCGATTTTCTGCAACAAGTTTTGCAATGCCGGCTAATATTGCCGTGCCCGGTGAACCCATCAGTGATAGCAGTACGTCCCAGATTCTGCATGAATTAAAGGAGGCTACTGCAAATGACGTGGTGACTATAGACCTGTTGGACGGAGAAGGATGGTGGGAAACGCGTCTGTTAGTAATGCTCGCCGGTGCCACGAGACTGGGAAAACCGAGAGTAATTGTCTTCGTCGCTACCGAAGCAGAAAAGCCCCAACAATTTGAAGGATGGGGCTATTCAGATTCGCTGTTAAGATGTTTGATCAAAAGCGATCCCTTATACCAACGATGCTTGTGGGTTTCCCGGGCAGCGGCTAACCAATGGGCGCTGGTTGAACCGGCCTATCCGGCCCTTGGCGGACAGCAGCCTCCCAACCCGTTGCCTTATGACTGGATGCAGGGCCATGTTTCAACCAGTCATCCATGGATGGCATTTCAGCCGGACGGCCTGCCGAACGAGCTGCTTGCAGAACAAATATTAGCCAACGAGCTGGGAAGATTGATCGAAGTGAACCAGGGCGGGAAAAGAACAATAAGCGTGCAGCGGCTACAGCACTTGTTTAAGCCTGCGCTTTACACAAATTTTATAGACCTGTCATGGAAGGCAGATCTCCAAAAGGAAGCCTTTTTTGCAGACAATACTTCCTTTGTCGCGCTTGCGAATGGTGGCAAATTTGCAGGAATCGCATCCAGAGCAACAATTTTCAATACATTATTGGAAAAGATGTTCGCAGGAAACGAAAAATAAAAAAACAGTAAAGCCATTTAATTATTATTCGGCAGCGGATTGACCTGGCCGCAGCTAACAGATCTTCTTTTGCTGTGCACTTTCATGAGTTAATCGTTAAGAAAATCTTTTGCAATGCGCCCTTGATTTTTTGATCCGTCAGGGCTTATTCGATCAATTCTTTTGATGAGGACACTGGTTATCATGCGGCATGTCGTTAAGAAAAGGAAATGTTGGCGGTTACCGGTTTATAATTTGTGCTCCTCATTGCACATTAAGAGTTATACGTCGCTATCGTTGATCAGTTGGTTGTTTCAAGATCGCAGCCGGGGTGTAAGCGCGTAAACGGTTGGCCGTTCAAATTCTTGTCTTAGGTGCCGCCTTCGGCAAGTCCTTTCCGTTGGCTTCGATCTTACACGTCTAAGCACACATAATATGATTTATACAAACGACGAGGCTGATAAGGCACAGCGGCAAAAGAACTTTTACCTTGCGGCCATTATCTTCTGCCGATACATCCGCGAGTTGGGCAGTAGGATCATTTAGTTCATTTCAAACAGAAGTTATGACCGGAAAAATTAAATCGATGAATGCAGAAACTCTTCTTTTTAATTTGAGGGATGCGTTCAACGCGCATGACATGACGGCGCTTATGGATTGTTTTAGCGAAAACTATCAGAGCGAACAGCCTGTTCATCCAGACCGCAGCTTCCAGGGGCGGGACCAGGTCAAAAAAAACTGGGGGTCCAATTTTGATGATATGCGTGATTTTTCAGCACAGTTGGTAAGGTATGCCATCAACCAGTCTACCATATGGGCGGAATGGGAATGGCAGGGGACCAGGCAGGACAAAAGCAAATTACTTATGCGTGGCGTAACCATTATGGTCGTGGAAGACGGTAAGATCGTCCTGGGCAGATTGTTTGTTGAACCGGTGGAAGCCGGTGGGAAAGGCATTGAAGCAGCGGTGGAAGAGGTGATGCACGGCAAAAAGATGGATTAAGACAAGCGACCGGGAAAGCCCGGCTCGTTGCCGCTAACGCTGCTTTTATTATACGGCTGCATGCGAACCAAAAGACGAGATGAATTTTAGCTAATTTCATAAGGGATAAAAGGCAGCGGGTGGAGTTCAGTGGGGTGCGGTTGATGTGCTCCTTGCACTGTAGACTTAAACGCAAAGGACGCGGAGTACGCAAAGGAAAGAACGCAAAGTATACTAGAAGCTTCTTTGCGATACTTTGCGGCCTTTGCGTTTAATCTCTCCATACACCACTAAGTCGCGATTTTTTTGGGCTTGTCCCAACTGGTATATAATTACCTGATAAAATCTATCGAGTTCAGCATCTTACAATTCATTTTTATGAAAGCTTTTATTTTCCTGATCGCTTTACTAAGTGTCGCGCCCCGTTCAAAAGCCCAAACAAAGAATATCACTGGCCTTTGGGAAGGAAAGTTGAATGCTGGTGGCTGCGGCAAGACTGCCGTCCTGCTCAACATAACGCTCATGAGCAAAGAGCTGTTGAATTTTAAATCGGAAAGACCAAATAGAATTTATGAGCATGAGAATTTTTGCAGGTATCGTTTCATTATTGGTTTTTAAGGCTGCGTTATCGCAAGATGATGTGGTAGATCGGGCTACGAGGTCAATAGACTCTCTGTTAAGAACACAATTGGTTTGCAAATCCGAAATTACTTATCCGAAAAGGTATAAAAGCGCCAGGCTGAAAGAAGATTTGAGAATAATTAAGTTCCTTGATTCGACATTGCGAAACAGTACGTACGATCCCGCGACAGCGGTTTGGCCGCAAATAGGAGGAAGGTTTGCCAATAATAACGGGTTGATTACAGTAGAGAGTTTTAAGCTGCTTGGAACTTACTTGAGAGGGGACTTGATCATTGAATTCGTCGATCGTTTGAAAACGAGGCAAAAGATCGTTCTGACCACAAGAACGAAAGGAAGCTGTAGCGAGTTCAGGAACATTGTGATGGACTTTCATCTTATAAGAAAATATGTTCTTAATCATCTGAACGTAAATTTTAAAATAAGCCTGGACGAGTTAACATTCGATACCGTGTACCTTGATAATATTAAAACCCTCGCCGGCTTGCATGAAAATTATAAGTTCAATGTTCCCGCGACTTCAAACGAAGACTGGATCAATTCTATTTTTTTGGATCAGTATGCAAGTGAAAAATCCTGTTGCTACCAAAATTCAACCCCGCCGGCCGGATTTATAAGACTAATAAAGGAAAAGCGGTTTGATACCGTCCGCGATCTGCTTTTTTCTCCAAATTATTTTACGGCTTTAAACGCTATGGAAGTTATTATTTATTTATCTGAAGCACGCCAGGTGTCATTATCAGAAGCAGAGGCAAAGAAAATTCGAGAAATAAAAGACGCTTCTATCCCGTTTAAGAAGGAGATGGCTCCCGATTTCTTTGTTATTATAAACAGCTACAAAGAATTAAGTATGACGAATGAGAAAATTATTAAAAAGTATCAAGCTGCTTTCATTAACCAGTAGCCATACCTGAGCTTATCCCGGCTGTGAACTCAAATGCAACTGCTCTTAGGGAGGGCAATGCATAGATGGCCGCCTGCGAGCAGCTCCAGGGCTGCCCGCATCCTACCCAATGGCCTCTGAAGCCTGTACGTAATAAACTCCGGCCTCATGGGCCCAAATCGGCCGACACCTGCAAAGCCGCATTTTGTCCGCGTAAACTGCGGTTTCTACGGCTGAACTTATCTGTGTCTGAAATAATTTTGAGGGGTTGTGCAACAATTTGTTACTTTGGTTGCAACTCAATCCACCTATGCTAAAGAGAGAAAGACAGGCATACATCCTTCACCACATCAATTTGCATAATAAAGTGTTGTCTTCTGACCTTAGTCAGCATATTAATGTATCGGAGGACACTATAAGGAGAGATCTTCAGGAACTGGCTGAGGCAGGCAAGTTGATAAAGGTGCATGGCGGAGCTTTGTCTCCGTCGTTTCATCATGGCCTTCATACTTCGAAGGAGGCGTATTCTTATAATCAAAAAAAGATCATTGCTCAAAAGGCAGCTTCGCTTATTACAAATGGAATGTTTGTACTCACCGGCGGCGGAACCACCATCATTGAATTAGCAAGGGCGCTGCCGGCTTCCCTGCACGCCACCTTTATTTCTGGGAGCATTCCTGCCATTTATGAATACATGAACCATCCCAATATCGATGTCATTGTCATTGGCGACAAGGTTTTAAAGAATTCAAAGATCACAGTCGGCCTGGAAGCGGTATCAAGGATACGGCAGCTGAAAGCTGACCTGTGCTTCCTGGGCATCAATGCCATCAACCTCGAAAATGGTGTATCCGATAATGACTGGGATGTAGTGCAAATAAAAAAAGCGATGGTAGAATCATCTCAAAAACTCGTTTGCCTTACCATTGCTGAAAAGCTCAACTCCCAACAACCCCTGCAGGTTTGCGAGAGCTCAAAAATCGATATCCTGATCACGGAACGCCCTGCGGATGACCCACTGCTGAGACCCTATGAACAAGCGGGCATCCGGGTGCTGTAAAATTTATACCAAATCAGATAATGGAATGAATCTTTTTTATTTACATCAAACAGTAAAATGCTTATCATGAGAAGACTTCTTTATTTAATGATCGGTCTCTTTCTCTGTGGCTCCGCCATGGCACAGGGAATAATAACGGGACAGGTCACTTCGCAAAGTGACAATAAGCCCATGAGTGGAGTTACGGTGTCCGTGAAGGGCACCAATCGCACTACTCAAACCGACGAGAACGGAAATTTTTCCATTAATGCATCCCGGGGGCAGACACTTCAATTCAGTTTTGTGGGATTTGCCGCGACAGAAGTTAAAGTCGGCACGTCGGGAACCATTAGTGTTTCGTTAGCCGGCCAGGAAGCGCAAATGGGAGAAGTGGTCGTAACGGCTTTAGGTATCCGAAAAGAAAGAAAGGCGTTAGGGTATTCGGTTACTGAACTGAGCGCGCAGGAATTGATGAAGAACAAGAACACGAATATCGTCAACTCTTTGACGGGTAAGGTTCCCGGCGTAAACGTTACACAATTCAGCGGTGCGCCGGGCGCAGGAGCATCAATAACGATCCGTGGTGGTAATTCCACATCAGATAGCAGGCAAAATCAGCCGCTGTTCGTGGTTGATGGAATTATCTATGATAATTCTACTACGGTTACCGGTAATACGGGTACAGATGGTTTGTCGCGCAGCAACACTACTTATTCCAACCGTGTGATGGACATCAACCCGGAAGATATCGAAAGCCTGTCTGTTCTGAAAGGCGCTGCGGCTGCTGCATTGTACGGATCGCGCGCTGCTGATGGCGTTGTCATCATCACGACAAAAAAAGGAGCGGAAGGTAACGTAACGGTGAACGTCAATAGCAAAATAAGTACCTCCTGGGCCAACAAGTTGCCCGAGGCTCAAACCGAATTTGGTCCTGGTATTTATGCCCAGAATGGTGTTTTGAACACGACTAACATCTATGATTCATGGGGCGTCAAGATCCCCAGCGGCACGCCGATATATGACAACATCGGAAATTTCTTTCAACACGGTCTTATTTATGACAATAACGTAAACGTATCGGGAGGCACGAAGAACGGGTCTTTTTATTTGTCGGGTTCCAACTTCAAGCAAACAGGCATTGTTCCCAGCACGGGCTATAACAAGACGAC
>DATMHB010000706.1:0-2405 GCA_035555175.1 Flavisolibacter sp.
AGGGACACCGCCCACCAAATGGTGGCAACATTTAGAAGGTAAAACGGAAACTGCCGAAGATACCGAACCGCTGCGCATTGATCGCGGATGACGATGAAGGCAACACTTTCCAGACAAAGTCCACGCGCAACACCCTTAATATATTGTCTACACCTGTTCCCAATTCGAGATAAGTCTTTCCGTTCAGCGACTGGAAATTCAATCCACTGTTTGCATTGAGTAGATAATTGGCATTACTGATGGAACCCCACAAAGCCTTGGTTGTCCAAAACTGTCGGAATTTTAGTTTACGCGTCAACGGTAGATAGCGAAATAATCCATTACCAAAATTGTGTTCGAAGTTGACGCCTGCATAACGGTCGTGAATGAACTCATAACGGTTCATCATGTTGAACGCATATTTATTGTAGTAATAGATCTCATTTCCGGGTGCTACATCTAGGAACAAATAGGGCAGCGTACCATAAGTACGTCCCCCAAACACATTGAACGAAATGGTGCCGTAGGGAGGAATCTTGCTGAAGTTACCGATGGAAGCCGACAGCTTGTGATAGTGATAGGCACTTCCCCATACACCCTTTATGCCGCTGGTGTATTTCAATTCCGCGATCGGGTAAGGGCTTCCGAGACTTGACCGGTAAAAAGTGTTCTCGAGAAATTTCTCCAGATAAGCAAACCTAAGCCTGACCGACGTTTCGAATGTATTGAGCGCCTCTCCATCTTTGGCAAAGAAATAATCTTTCGGCGGAAGATTTTTTATTGGATCGTATTGCTTTCGTGTCGCAGCTAACATAAGCGAAAAACCCGAATGCCATTCCTTGAACGCTTCAAATTTTTCCTGCCTGAGCTTGAGGTATTTAATGGGTACATTGTGCTTACGGATCGCCAAGGCGAAAATATTGTCTGAGCTGATCTCATCGAAATACGCCTGACCCCTGTCGAAATCATGCACGTATTCTCCGTAAATGTACATTCTCGGATGCTTGTTGATGAGATAGAGCACGTCGCCTTCACCCTTCCATTTTTGGTCGCCAAAGCCATAGGCACCATAACCATGAAGAATCACCTTTTTGCTGAAATTGCTGTTGGTGCCAAGGTCAAAGCGCAGCCTCAAACCTTCTACTGAATTGCTGGTAACCCAGTTTTGCCAGGGTCCGATCAGGAATTTGCCCACGCGCATGTATCCGGTACCAATAAAATTGATCCAGCGCGTATAGCGGATAAAGGTGGGTGAATTCAAAAGCGTATCCATCATTCGATAGATACTTTTTTCTGTTGCGCTCAGGTCTTCATGCCTCGACGCAGTCCAGTATTCTTCGCCCTTTGTTGCCGCATCCGGGGGAAGGATGGTCTCCTCGAGCTTTCTATTTTTTTCGAGCTCGTTTACAACGGAAGAATCATTTACTATCACATTACGGTATGTGGTCGTCTTTCGGCCGATAAAGGCAAGTGAAGATTTTCCAACCGGATTCAGGTCAACCACAAATTTATCTTTGGAAAGGAACCACGTGGTATCATTGATCAACTGATATTCCTGGATGAGGCTAAGCCTGTCAACGAAATTTACATTCGCGTCCTTGCCCAGCCGCAGATTCATTTTTTGAATGGCAAAACTAGTGTCATGCACCCAGCAATCACCCTGGAATGTATTGGTACCCTCCTTTTTCGGGACAAATAAAAAATGGATCAGCCTGCGGCCTCCCACATACTGCGTGTCGGCTATCTTATAATTGTAATAGGCATCGCCATTGTCGCTGATCGGACTAATAAACTCCTTATCAAAAACGGGAATGAAATTGTTATAAATGTTGACGTTTTGGTCCATTCCCCCCGTGAGCTTCGCCACGCTTTCATTATCCACGCCCATGGTCTTCACTGCCTGGAAAACTTCGCGGCGCTTCACGGGGTTTTTCTGGTAGTAATAATTCGAGATCGATTCGGTAAGATAGGCGGGCAAAAACGAAACGCCCTCTGACGTGTCGACATTTCGCAGTACGAAACTGAACGGCTTGAGCAATTTCATGCTCGAGAGCTTATCCTTGTTGATATTCTTCAGGTCCAGCTCAAGCTTGTTGTATAGCTCGTAGGAAAAATTTTGAAAGCGGTAACGGTCGTTCATTGGCTTGTGAGCAACGATGCGCCGCCACATGATCAGGCCCCGGTTAACCTTCTTGCGGATCACGACTTCGGCTGTAAATTTTCCAGCTATCAGGTCGATCATCATACCCAGCGTATCGCCCTGTATAGCCGTGGCTTCAATTGAAACAGCAAAATCCCGGTAGCCGACCGAAGTTATTTCGAGTGTGTCCTTCGTGCTGCCGGGCATGAAAAGAACAAATCCTCCCGAAGAGTCAGCCTGTTTTCCCGCGCCCGAACGCTTGAACTGAACAGAAGCAAAAGGAACA
>DATMHB010000707.1:0-3168 GCA_035555175.1 Flavisolibacter sp.
ATTAATACGCAGGCCGTTGCAGTTGAAGCAAAGTACAGGCGCAACATCATGGCATCGTTTCATGGACTGTGGTGTCTTGCAGGATTTTCTGCAGCCGGCATCGGAACATTCATGATCGGCAAAGGCATCATACCCTTTACACACTTCCTAATCATCACCAGCTTGATCCTTGCGGGTCTGGCCGGTGCATTTAATTACCTGATCATAGATGAAGAAAGGCCTGAAACGCCGGCCAAACTTTTCGTCCGTCCTGATAAATCGCTTCTTACGTTGGGCATCACCGCTTTTTGTTGCATGCTCTGCGAAGGCGCCATGTTTGACTGGAGCGGAATTTATTTTCAAAAAGTGGTTGGTGCCGACACCGATTGGATCGGCGCCGGCTACACAGCATTCATGTGCACTATGGCAACGGGCCGGTTCATCGCCGACCGGGTTTCACACCGGATCGGCTTTAAGAGGACAGTGCAACTAAGTGGAGTATTGATCGCTTTGGGTCTTGGCATTGCCGTGTCCTTCCCGGTTCTAGTTACCGCGATCATCGGTTTCTTCATTGTCGGATTTGGAGTTTCTTCAGTAGTTCCACTGGTGTACAGCGAGGCAGGGCGCTCAAAAAAAATATCGCCGGGTATGGCCCTTGCCGCGGTTTCCAGCATCGGTTTCCTCGGCTTCCTGGTAGGTCCGCCACTGATTGGAATGGTAGCCGGATTATTCAACCTTCGTATATCTTTTCTCATCATCGCGGTCATTGGCCTCATTGTGGTTCTGATAGCGGGCGGCAAAAAACAGGCATCGTCTACTGAATAGCCCTTATTCAACGAATTTGGAATATGAAAAATTCGCTGGCAATGAATTTCATAGTACATTTAAAAGCATCAAAAAAATCCAATGACAGCAGAACACCTACGATTAGCCAACAACGCACAAAGACCGGAACACGTTGAAAAATGGGGTCCCTATCTGAGTGAAAGGCAATGGGGAACGGTGCGTGAAGATTACAGCGAATATGGCGACGCGTGGAATTATTTTCCTTTCGATCATGCCCATTGCAGGGCCTATCAGTGGGGCGAGGACGGTCTCGCAGGTATCTCCGACCGGTTTCAAAATCTATGCTTTGCCCTTGCTCTCTGGAATGGCAAAGACCCGATACTGAAGGAAAGACTTTTCGGATTGCGTAATGGTGAAGGCAATCACGGTGAAGACGTAAAAGAGCTATACTATTACCTCGATAACGTTCCCACACACTCGTACATGGAATACCTGTACAAGTACCCGCAACAGGAATTTCCCTATGCCAAATTGAGGGAAGAGAACAGCAAACGCTCGAAGCACGAACCCGAATATGAAATTCTGGACACAGGCATCTTTGACCACAACAGGTATTTTGATGTTCATGTAACTTATGCCAAGCAATCTGCGGAAGATATTTTTATTCGCATCGATATCAGGAACCGGCACAACAAAGCGGCTGAGCTCACGGTGCTGCCTACTCTATGGTTCTCGAATCAATGGGAGAATGATCCGGCAGCCGAGCAGCCGATGATCCACTATGAGGATGCTACATCAGTTAGGGCGGTCCATCACCGGCTTGGCAGTTATTATTTTTATTTTCAGAATGCTGGCGACAGCCTCTTCACCAACAACATTACCAATACGGCAAAGGTGACGGGCCAGGCAAACGAAAATATTTTTGTAAAAGATGCCTTTCACGACGCCATCATTAAGGGAGAGAATAGGGACGCGCTTCGCAACAGGAAAAGCGGCACCAAATTTTCGCCCGTATACAAATTGAAAATCGCAGCGGGCGCAACAAAATCCATTTACTGCCGCCTTAGTTTCGGAAAACAGGAACAACCCTTTGCAAAAGGATTTGAAAAGCTTTTCACCTTGCGCAAACAGGAGGCCGATGAATTTTATAATAGTGTTTTGCCAAAAGGTTTGAGCGAGGACACAAACAGGATTCAGCGTCAGGCACTGGCAGGTCTGCTCTGGAGCAAACAATATTATGCTTTCGATGTAGAACAGTGGCTGAACTCGAGCGACGGCATTACACCGGTAACGAATAACCGCCGGCTTGGAAGAAATCACGACTGGCAGCACCTGAAGAACCAGGATGTGATTTCGATGCCGGATAAATGGGAATATCCCTGGTATGCTGCATGGGATCTTGGATTCCAAACCATCGCCATGGCCCGGATAGATCCGCAATTTGCAAAGCAGCAACTGCTGCTCATCATGCGCGAATGGTACATGAAACCGGATGGACAGCTCCCTGCCTATGAATGGAATTTTAGTGATGTCAATCCGCCGGTTCATGCGTGGGCGGCGCTTGAAGTGTATAATGTTGAAAAGAAAACAACCGGAAAGGGCGATCTGATATTTTTGAAAAAGATCTTTCAGAAACTCCTGATCAATTTTACCTGGTGGATCAACCGGAAGGATCGTAAAGGCAATAATATTTTTGAAGGAGGATTCCTTGGTCTTGATAATATCGGCGTTTTCAACCGCAGCTCTCACGGCACGGATATGCAATTGGAGCAGGCTGATGGAACCAGCTGGATGGGTACCTATGCGCTGAACATGATGGACATAGCCCTCGAGATCGCGCTGTATGATGAATCTTTTGAAGATACTGCAACAAAATTTTTTGAGCACTTCATACTGATCGCCGAATCACTCAACGAACACCACCTCTGGAACCAGGAAGATAAATTCTTTTACGATGTGCTTTGCCTTCCGGGCACCGAGCCGATGCCGCTGCGGATCAAGTCTATCGTTGGACTCACTTCACTCTTTGCTGTTTCTACGATCAGCAAACAAACGCTGAACCAGCTGAAAAATTTCAAGAAAAGGTCGAGCTGGTTCGAAAACTACAGGAAGAGCAATCATAAATTCTGGCCCAATGAAGAACGAAGCGACGGCGAGGAGATCCTTTTATCATTGGTACCGCGCAACAGGCTTGTCTATCTTCTCGAACGGTTACTGGATGAAGACGAGTTCCTTTCACCGGGAGGTATAAGGGCGCTCTCAAAATACCACAAGGAAAATCCTTACTCCGTTACGGTAAATGGAAATCATTATACCATCAACTATGATCCGGGCGATTCCACTTCTGAAATATTTGGCGGTAACTCCAACTGGCGCGGACCCGTGTGGATCCCGATCAATTAT
>DATMHB010000708.1:0-5591 GCA_035555175.1 Flavisolibacter sp.
AAAGGCTTTTTGAAGGTCAGGATTGACGGTGAGATCAAAGACCTCAATCCGAAGATGCAGGTGGACCGTTATAAGATCCACGATATTGAACTGGTTGTTGACAGGTTAAAGGTGACGAAGGATATGCGCACAAGGATCAGCCAGAGCGTTCAGCAATCGCTGAAGTTGGGAAAGGACCTGATGTTCCTTGCCTATGAAGATGATAAAGGCAAGGGCGGGGAAGCAGCTTACAGCCGTCAGCTGATGTGCGAAGACACAGGCATTAGCTATGAAGAACCTTCACCGAATGCATTTTCGTTTAACTCGCCTTATGGTGCCTGTCCTACATGCAAAGGCCTTGGCCAGGTATATACTGTCGATATGAATGCCATCATTCCCGATGATGCCCTCACAATCAACGAAGGTGGTATTGCACCGCTTGGCGGTGAACGCGAGGCTTATATATTCCGGCAGGTGCAAACGCTATCGAGAAAAAATAAATTCAGTCTTGATAAACCCATTAAGGACCTTCCTCCAAAAGCCCTTAACCTGATCCTTTATGGAAAGGAGAATGGATTAACGGGAGAGGAGCTGCAGTTCAATGATGAGGAGATCGAAGGCAACGTATACAGCGGCGAATTCGAAGGCGTTGTAAATCAGGTAAAGCGGTGGTTTGCCACCAGCACAAGCGAAGCCATTCAGCGCTGGGCGGAAGCATTCATGCAATTGACCACCTGCAAGACCTGCGGTGGGACAAGGCTCAAAAAAGAAAGTCTTTGGTTTAAAGTAGATGGAAAGAATATTGCGGAGCTGAGCAGCTTCGATCTGGTACAATTGGTTCAATGGTTCGATGGTATTGAAAGCAGGCTGAATGAAAAACAGAGATTGATCGGCAAAGAGATCATCAAAGAGATCAGGGACCGCCTGCAATTCCTGCTTGATGTAGGACTTACATACCTCAGCCTGAACCGTCCTACACGAACGCTCAGCGGGGGCGAGTCGCAACGCATTCGTCTTGCCACACAGATCGGATCACAATTGCAGGGTATTACCTATGTACTTGACGAACCATCCATCGGTCTTCATCAGCGCGATAATCATAGACTGATCACGGCGCTGAAAAACCTGAGAGACATAGGCAACAGCGTGCTGGTTGTTGAACACGACAAGGACATTATGTTGGCGGCCGATCACCTCATAGATGTTGGTCCGAAGGCTGGTTTTCACGGTGGCAGGATCATGGCGCAGGGCAGGCCTGAAGAAGTGTTGCGCAACGATACGCTCACGGCACATTTTCTGAATGGAGCGAAAGCGATCGAAGTGCCGAAGGAGCGGAGGAGAGGCAACGGAAAATGCATCGAGATCAAAGGTGCCAAAGGCAACAACCTCAGGAACGTGAGTGTGAAATTTCCCCTGGGCAGGATGATCGTGGTTTCCGGCGTCAGCGGAAGCGGCAAGTCGACGCTGATCAATGAAACGCTGTACCCTCTTTTATCACACCATTGTTACGGCTCCAAATTCACGGCGCTCGATTATAAATCTATTTCCGGTCTCGACAATATTGATAAAGTGATCGAGATCGATCAGTCGCCGATCGGCCGCACGCCGAGGAGCAACCCTGCTACCTACTGCGGATTTTTTACCGAGATCAGAACCCTGTTCGCATCCATTCCCGAGGCCAAGATCCGTGGCTATAATGCGGGTCGCTTTTCATTTAATGTCAAGAGCGGCCGCTGTGATGTTTGTGAAGGAAGCGGATTGCGGACGATTGAAATGAATTTCCTTCCGGATGTTTATGTGCACTGCGAAAAATGCAATGGAAAAAGATACAACCGGGAAACGCTCGAGATCCGTTACAAGGGTAAATCCATTGCCGATGTGCTTGATATGACGGTGGAAGAAGCAACCGAATTTTTCCAGAATATTCCTTTCCTTCACCGCAAGATCAAGGTGCTCGAAGACGTAGGACTTGGTTATATAACGCTGGGACAATCTGCGGTAACCCTCAGCGGAGGAGAGGCCCAACGCGTGAAGCTTGCCACTGAGTTGGCCAAGCGCGATACAGGAAAAACATTTTATATCCTTGATGAGCCCACAACTGGTTTGCATTTCGAGGACATTCATCATTTGCTCGAGGTGCTCAACAAATTGGTAGACCGTGGTAATACGGTGCTGGTGATAGAACACAATATGGATGTGATCAAGGTAGCCGACCATATCATAGATCTGGGACCCGAAGGCGGTGGAGGCGGGGGGAGCATCTTATTCGAGGGAACGCCGGAGGACCTGTTGAAAGTAAAGGGGAGCTTTACCGCTCAGTTCCTGAAGGAAGAATTAAAATAAGCAAGACGATTGATGTGTTGAACCATCTGTCGCGCGGGAAAGGATAAACTGCGCAACCGCTTTGGTTGCGCAGTTTGTTTTAACGCACATCGAATGCGCCCGCGTTATAGGAAACCCCGAAAATATTGGTGAAGATGGCGCCCAGCAGCCATCCAATGATGATATAAACGACAATCGTTACAATGATGATCACGACAAAATAGCCAACCTGCTTGTCTGCCGGCGTATGTTTCAGTTTTGGCAGACCGATGTACATCAGATAAAGTCCATAGAGGCCAAATAAGGCGCCGATCAGCGCGATCGACGGTATGATGGCGAGAAGTCCTCCGATCCAGGCAGGTGTAAAGGAATACGCCACCAGTTGCAATGATTTGTTGAAGTTCTTTTCCGATCCGAAATTGGGTGCCAGCATGTCCACAACAAGGGCCGTCACATAAACGGAAGTGATGGCACTAACGAGTACAATGCATGCCTGGTTCAATCCCCAGTTCACGCCGCGGAAGCGGAAGCCCATCCATTCAACACCAATGAAAGCATAACCTATGAAGGCAGCAATGGCTGCAATGGCGGCGAGCGGGATAACATAATTGGTAATAACCTTGCTGGCACCATCCGCTTCTGCGTCGATCGTATTCCACTCGCTGTTAGGAGTGGTAATAATGTTCCTGGCACGTTCAACGACATTCATAAAAGTAGTTTTAGGTTGCGCCTACTCGTATGGCTTTTCGGCAATCGCCCCTTACTAGTTTGGGGGTGTTCAGGAATATTCCCCTCGTCATCATGAGGGAACAGTTCAGCCGTGTGTTAAGAGGGTAACAGGTAGATAGAAGGAATAACTAAATGTAAACAAACAGAAGCAGATTTCCAGCGAAAAAATTGGTCGGTTCAGGGCGGTGTACCCGTAAATAAAGCAGGAAGTCATTAAGTAAATCTAGTGAAACAGACGGTTGGCGCTGGTTCATTCCGGATAGTAGATTACACCAATCTTCCTGCAATACGGGTTTAAGTTATGGCGTGAAAAACTTTGAGCGCTCCAATAAGGGAGGCAGGAGTGTTTAATAAAATTTCTTAGCGTACAATAGGGAACGGATTAGGTTTCATCAACCAGGTATTGAATTTTATTAAGCTCGCTGCCGCTTATTGGAAGTATTTTATTTGATAATGATCTTGCCTTCCTCGATGCTTTCGTCTTTTTCAAATACATCGTAGATATAGGTACCTTTTGCAAGGTTCTCTATATTTTTTTTGTCCTTGTTCTTCAATACAGCCTGGTAAACCAGTGTGCCCTCAAGGTCAAAAATGTAGAAGTGCAGGGTGCTTGTAGTGCTGGCGCTGACGCTGAGCTTTCCATAAGAAGGATTCGGATACAGTTTGATCACATTCTTCTTTACAGGCGCAGCTGCAACTTCTGTTGAATCGGAAAAAGTATTGCTCGCCATTTGCAGATCACGGGGCTGGGCGATACTCAATCCATAGATCAGAATACATGTCAGTACAAGCAATAAGGTCTTTTTCATAGTGGTTTAGGTTTAGTAGTAGGCCGGGCAGCGCATATGCCTCAACTCATTCGTGTTCTGAAACAGCCTCCAGCCGAAGCGGAGCATCGAAGAGAAGAAAGCATCATTTTGCGTTGCATCGCCGCGCTGGTCATCCAGCACACGACGGTTTACCGGTCCAAAGGGAACATAGTTCTGACGGTAATACAGCTGGTTGGCCATAGCCGTTTGTTCCGGTGTCAAATAGTTGGCAAAAAGACTTGCATCTATATAAGTTTTGCTTACGTCGTCAACGTAGTCAGTGAAAGTTTGTCTGTGCAGGATCTCAAGGCCTACGAACATATTTTCCTTCACCCAGTACTTGAAACCAAATCCCATCGGGATCTCCATCTGGTTCAGCGAATAAGGCTTGCGGTCGGGATATTCTGCCATGCCCTGTCCTTCCAGCCTCAGTGGGCGAAGCTCTACCCAACGGCTCGTGCGAGTAGCGTTGTCGAAATATTCACCCTTCGGGTTGAAGTGGAACATACCAACGCCTACAACACCGTAAGGCCTGAATTTTCCCTGTAGTCCATCATATTTTTCAAAGAAGACAGTAGGATAAATTTCCGCAGCAGCATAGGCTTCCAGTATGTTTGAACGGAACTGAAGATTTCTCATTTTGCGGAAGATCTCTTCACTCTGCTTGTCCTTAATACGAGCGTCATAGCCGTCCACCTTGCTTTGATTGAAAGCTATGCGGAATGCCAGCCACTCGGATGGGTAAACGTTGAGGTATAGACCTTTCGATAATTTGGTAAGGGGGAAGCTTACGTCTTTCAGCCAGGTGCCTTTTCCGATCCCTTTGTTTCCTCCGAGGTCACCAAGGAAAAACATAGGGCCGAGGCCGAGGCCTATTTCATATTTACCGTTCCCGGTTGTGATCGATTGGGAGAATGCTTTCGAAGAGAAAGCGAAGAATAGGCAAATGAGTACGAATGTACGTACGCCATGTACAATTGTTCTCATAGAATTCGAATTTTTGGTTTTATTAGGATTTGGATAACCCGGCTAAAGTAGAGAAGGGATCATTAAGGCGCAAGCATCTTCTTAACTTTATTTTTTAACAGGAGAAACACGTATGCATACTCGTAAATATACGAGTCAAATATCTTTAACCATGTATATGTGTTCAATGCCGTCTTCGAGATACACCTCGCTCACCTGCTCAAAACCAAACGACTCATAAAATTTTTTTAGATATAACTGCGCACCGATCTTAATCGCCTGTCTGCCAAATATGCGATACAGCGTAACGATCGATTCTTCCATCAATGTTCTTCCTGCACCCGTGCGTCTCACCGACGGTGAAGTAACTACTCTTCCTATAGAGGCTTCCTTATACGCTTCACCCGCCGGAAGCAGTCTTGTGTAAGCAATCAACCGATCGCCGGCAAACCCCATCAGATGATGCGCGCGCTGGTCTTTATCATCTGCATCCTGAAAAACACAATTTTGCTCTACCACGAAAACTTCATTGCGCAATCGCAGTATCGCATACAATTGATCAGGCGTAAGCGCGTCAAATTTTCTAAGCAGCCACTGGATCTCCATATGAATAATTACCGGCCAACACCGGGCGTAACGGCAAGGCTTTCGTTACCCGATGCATTCACCGATTGCACTGCAAAGAAATAATTGTCCTTTGAATAAGGAAGCGTGATGGTGGTGTCGGCCGTGAAAATTTTCTTTTGCCATACGGCGCTGGTTGTTTCGCGGATCAGCACATAATAG
>DATMHB010000709.1:0-5152 GCA_035555175.1 Flavisolibacter sp.
GCAACTGCATTCTTATCTGTTCTGCAATCGTATTGGGATAATTTCGCCGGCCGATTCGACCTTCAGCTCTTTTTTGGCAATGAACCGGATTTAAGGAGGGCGCGGCTCAACCGTGAGTCCCTGAGTATGCTGCTCGTAAACCAACAGCTTGACGCGTCATTCAGCGAAACACTATTTTACATCTGCGGTCCTGAATCTTATATGCGGATGTGTACCTACACGCTGCAGGAATTAGGCGTTCCCCGCAACAATATCAAGCGTGAGAACTTTATCATTGACCGTTTAGTTCCTGCCAGCGCGCAGCCTCCCGACCAAACTACAAGAGTGGTTGACCTCCGGTATGACCGCCATCATTACCGGTTCAAAGTAGCATTCCCTGATTCTATTCTTCATGCGGCGAAAAAACACGGCATCGAATTACCCTATAGCTGCGAGACGGGGCGCTGCGGTAATTGTACAGCAAGATGTGTGAGCGGTAAAGTGTGGCTTTCTTACAATGAGGTCCTTACCGACAAGGATCTGCAGCAAGGGCTCACGCTCACTTGTGTGGGTCACCCGGTAGGAGGTGATGTATCTCTTGAAATCTGATACATAAGAAAGCAGGCAATGCGCCTGCTTATATAATTGAACCGTTCGAAAAGACTATTCTTCAATAGTGCAATTATGTGTGTCAATCCATGTATTGACAGCTTCTGCGGCCGCTCTTACCGATGCATTTCCGGAGGGCAGGTTCATGGGCGAAAGTTTGCCGGTGGCAGCCAGCCATTTTTCAATGATGGATACGGCTGGTGCCAGCGTGGGGCTTAAACTATAATCCGTGCCGCTCAGCTTCAGTGTAGCAAGGCGCATAAAGCAATATTTGGAATCCCTGATCCCGCCATTACCATCGGCTGTGCTACCAATAGTCTTTGCTTCCAACTCCGTGTATGAGAATCCTGCAACAGTGACGACACGCGTTCTCCAGGTGAGCATGTCCGGATTGGCGGGGTCTGTCCAGAAAAAGCTGGGCACTGTCATTGAGCAGATATCGGGTTCCACCGCAGTGGCTAATTGCATGTTGCAGGATTCGCTTGTGTAATTAAAATACGATCCGCCATCAAGGTCCGTATGGCAGTTATTTGCATGACTGCATTCGCTTTTTTGCGGATGCGTCGCTAAATTACCGCACACATCTATATCAAGACCTGAGCACCCATCAGCCCATGCCACCCTGCTGCTGAGGATCTTGCCATTCACTTTTTTTACGAGGATGGCATAAGCAACTATGCTGATGGTAGCCGGAAGATGATCTTGTGCAAAAGAATATTCCTGAACAGAAAACGGGTAAGCAAATGTCTTTTTCAACGGAAAGTTCACCAGGTAAGGAGGAATGCCTGGTTCGGCACCCATATACACGTTCAACTGTGCGAGATACCAGTTTGCCTGTGACGAATACGTTACATAAATCCTGTTGTCTGATCCTCTTTTCACGGTCACCGTACCAAGGGCGCCGCTGCCTGAACATAAGTTCACTGTTTTTTCGGAACAAATAATTTGAGGAATGCTCGCACTGGAGTTGGCGTGATTGTTTGTTGCCATCATAGCTGAAACGGAGGATACAGCAGATGGATGAATATTCGAATCGGCATCGTTACCGAATTCAGCGCCGTTCTTACAAGAGGAAATGGTCAAAACCAATGAGGCAATCAAGAGGCTTGCGGGTATGGATCTAAACGGTTTCATTTTGGTACGTTAGGAATGGATTAGGATTAAGCGCCGTTCGTAATTGCCACAGTTGGCAGGTCATTCGTCGGACAAATAGAATCAGATTATTCCGATTTTGCAAGCAATTAGTAAGTGTTTACATGTATTCTGAATGCGTAAAAACACCCATCTGTTTCCAACTGGATTAAACGCAACACATTACTCCTGCAATAAATTTTTAAGTTGGATAAATACGTTAGGGGGGCCGTTCAGGACCGATAAAACGGTGAGCACAAAAACAATCTATGAAATTCGTTCATGGATCAACGTTATAAAAGTAAAGCCAAATAAAAAGGTCCCGCTGTTGCGGGACCTTTGAGAGAACATGCTGGTTAATTCCAGTTAATAATATTCCAGTCGAGCGTGTATGGTTCAGAAGGAGTCGTTGCTATTTCTTCACGGACCACTGGAGTTTGTTCAGACTCCAGGCTCATTTCCCATATCGTAATTTGAGTATCCATGGTGGTTTTTAGTTTTGACTTTGGTAATTGGATTTTGTTTACTGTAAATCTAGTACGCTTGCTTCGAAATTTCATGTTTTAATATCCAATTTTGGTGAGGCTGGACCAAGCAAAGCCGAATGGGTTTTTTCCGTGGTTGAAATAAGGAAAATCAGAGGGCGTGAAACGGGCTGGGCTGATTTATTAATAATGGGAAACTAATGCGAGGCCCATGAGGAAGCTTAACGGTCGGGATGTGATGTTCAGAGCGGGTATTTATGCTTCAGGCTCGGCACCGGGTTCAGGATTGTACCATGCAAGAATATAATTGCCGATCACCTGGATCAGTTCCTTGTCCTGATGCATATCCATGCGCCAGCCGCCAGGATCCAGGCGAAGTGTGCCCAGAAAAGCTTTATCAATGATGATGTCGAAAGCGGTTGGTTTCTCTTGGGCCGACCGTAGCAACGGAACAGCAAAGCCGGTCAACTGCCTTCCTTTGAAGTCGATCGTTAGCGGTACGTCTTGCATAGCCTGGGTCTTTTGCCCCGCCTTTGGCAAGAATCATTCCTGAAATCGCGATGCTCAATAAAAACCGGGCACCCGTTATGAACAGTTTAATCCACATAGAATTTTTGGAGACTGCTTTGCACGCGGCCGTTCATTATTAAGATCAACGTACCTATCCAAGATTGAATAACGCGAACGCGCAGTCGCGCCATTGTGGGTAGCGGAGTTCCGTAAAATGCTGCCGTTCCCTTGTGCTTAATGCCCGTGCTCAAGGCATAAAAAAAGCGACCCTTGGGTCGCTACCATGAATATCCTTTGGCTTATACTGCTTCGGCAGCTGATTTCTGAGTTTTGCCGAGACCATCTTTTACTTTATCAAAAGCGTCAGATGCCTTGTCTTTCAGATCACCTAACTGCTCATTAAATTTCTCAGGATTATTCAGGTAGTAAACTACGCCTGCTACTGCTGCGCAAACCAATGCGCCTAATAATATTTTTTTCATTTTTTGATTTTTTATAGTACAGGCAATCCTTGTGCCAGCCTCGGCCGTAGAGACCGTTTAGGATCAGTCGTTCAGCAATTGTGATTCCTGGAGGTAATTTTCATCGGGATGATAAACGAAAAGTACAGATCCGCCCTTTATAATGTTGATGACCTTGGCATATTCATTTTCGGGAAGAGCGGGACAACCCTGGCTGCGGCCCATGTACGCACTGTTTACCCTGTTGGGGCTCACATACGGAGCGCCATGAACAACCACGCCTCTGGCTTCCGCATTATCGTTAAACCCTTCTTCCTGGCCGCTGATGCGCAAAGAAAGACCATGTTTGCCGTTATATGTGGATTTCGTTACATAGAATCCCAGAGAGCTTGCCTCAGAGTTAGGTGCATTTGAGAACCTCGTCGCTTCATCAACACCGGAATTCTTTCCGTGGGCAACATAAGTGTTCCACACGAGCTCATCGTTGCGCATATCGATAATATAAAAGCGCTTCTTTCTCGACGACTGGCTGAGGTCGACAATGGTCAGGTATTGGTCATTCATAACCGCACCTTTTTGGAGCAGCTTTTCATAACCCTTTACCGCATAGTCGAGCGCTTCGCGGGAGAGTCCAAGAGTACCCAACTGCAGGCTGTCATAGATGGTCTCACTGAGAATTTTTGCTGCATCGTGCTCGGCAACAACGGCTACAGAATCGTGATCATTTATATTGGAGGTTGGAACGTCACCATTATTAGTGGCCTTGGCAAAAGAAAAAAACACCAATGAAAGGGACATAATGAGAACAGTCAGGAAAAAGGTTTTCTTCATGTTTTTCAGGTTTTTCATTAATTGGAGGCACAAATTTCCGAAGATTGTGGGACGTGAAAAATTAATGGAAGCAACTATTGGAAAACTTTAAGAACGGGTTAAAAAGACCTTAATAAATAAAGCAGAGTCTGCTCTAAAAGCGGCCACTGGAGCGGGTTACAGATGGGTTCGCCAAATTCAAATTCATCCGAATTGGCGACGCGGAATCAAGTATTCAAGACATAAAAAAACGTCCTCGTTTTCGCGTGCTTCCACGATGCTTTGCATTAATCCTGCCACAAAAGTCTGAGCCTTGCAATTTGGCCATCGCCTTTGGCTTTCTCATTCCATCGACAAGAAGCGTTTGTCTTTCCCTGCGGGCCGTATGTGCATCAACCTCCTCACTTCATCCACTTTACCAAAAATTGCCTTCATGGCAGAATAGCTTTATGTCAACATAATCGCTCACCATTAAAATTCCTTTATGAAATATTTGATGATAGCCTCTTTCTTCCTCTTCATAAATGAAGCGCAGGCGCAAAACGGAAAAAAGAACTGCATGCCGCAGGAAGGGTATTGGGTAGTGGAAACCAATATCAAAACTTCAAAGCTGTACACGGTTTGGTTCTATACGCCCGAAAACATTCTTGTGTGTAAACAAAGTTTCGAGGGCAAAAAATTGAGGTTGAACCGGCCAAAGACAGTGAAGCAGCTCAATGTTGTACTCCACCAGTCGATCGTGGCATGGAAGGAAGACCTGCAAAGAAATCCGACGCTGGTCAGGATCCGCTGATAAGCTTCTCTTAAGCAGCATCACCCTTTTCCCGCGGTGCGGGGGAGGGTGTTTGCGTAAACATTTCTTCATCATTTTTCCTACTTGCTTTCGTCGACGAAAAACAGGCGTATGGCGACATTCATCAAATTGGCGGATATAGATCGGGATGCAGTAGTAACTTTAGAAAGCATGGAGCGCTATCCGTTTATATTCTCAGATAAGGCGGGCTACAAGTTCCGCCGGCATTTCCTGTTCTGGTGCTCCTGGTGGCTTTTCCAAAGCTTTCTGTATTCTTTTTCGGCGCCGATCTTTCAGATTTCATATTTCCGCCGCCTGCCTGTTTCTACCATGGAGGCACTGGTTTATCTCGTGCCCCATATTTTTCTCGCCTA
>DATMHB010000710.1:0-2957 GCA_035555175.1 Flavisolibacter sp.
ATACAAAAAAGCCGGGCAGCAGGGAGCCATAAGGATAAAATGTAAAAGAAGAACAGCTGATAACGGTGTTGTCAGTTACATTCGTGATCTCGATCTCCATTCTGGGCTGCTGCGACTCCTCGTGATTCGGATCCTGGAAAACAACTGCATAATGATAAATTAGCGAATAGATATCCCTGTTAGATGGGATGACAAAATCGTAGGAAATGCCTTCCGCCTGTCCGCCACCCAAATTATTACCGAGCCGGATGGAATGGCCGCTGCCGTTAGGACAGTTGACTGGAAAATTTCCATAGGGATCCATCCCTGCATTGGGCCCATACATTGTCTGACGTTCCGGTACCGGACCATACGCGTCATAAAGGCTGATCACATTCTGTCCGCCTACAGAAGCAACCGATCCGATATAGCTGGTCCAGCCGGCAAATGTGCCGGTTTCAAAATCAATATTAGCCGGACAATTTTGCGCGTACAATGAAGCCGAGAACAACAGGTTGAGCAGCAGAATAGAATGGAAACAGTAACGGCAAAACCAACCCGTATTTGTATATAAGGTCTTGAACGTTTTCACCAGTCCTGATTGTTTTATAAAGATAGGGTTATCCCTTCATCAAAACCGGACGAGACAATTACAAATGGAGAAGAAAGGAAAGTTTCAGGATGGCCGCCATACCAAGGAATAACGAGATCACTGCTTCCGATTATTTTGAATATAAGAAGGGGGCGGCCTGTAAAGATCGCACCCATTCATTTGCTTTCAAATGCCGCGGGCTAATATCTTCCACGGCCAATAAATGCTCTTCGTAGCAGCCCTATGATCAATGTAAAAAGGGCTGAACCAATGACGGCCCATACAACAGGGAAGGGTTTGCCTTCAATGGAAATTTCAAAGATCCTGGGTAACCCGAACTTGCCCGCCACCCATAGACCAAGGTATGCACCAATAAAGCCCACTACGATCGAAACAAGGCATCCACCTAAATCATATCCTGCCAACGATTGTCCGATTGATCCGCAAATGGCAGCGATCAACAGGAGCACTAAAAATCCAATGAGTGTCATAATCTGAAATTTGGTTAACAAACTCTCTGCATTTAATATGCCAATCCATGTCGGGGAGCAACGCTGGGCACCGGGAAAAATGCAAATGCTTCGAAACCAGCGAATCAGCCAATTTTCACCGCGCGTCCAATGGGGCACGGCAAGGTCAGGTAACAGTGCGTATGAACCGAGCGTCGGCTGACGGCTATCTATCTTTTTTCCCGGGGATGAAAAACGAGTCGACTAAATTATTAGATTTATATAGCAAGCCCGTGCAGAAATTGTTGACTGTAGAGCGCTTCATCAGATCAAGCTGCAGTCGCCCTGACAGGACCTACTGTATACGATTATCAAAATAAAATACAGCGTGTCATGATAACTCAAATTTTATCCGGATCTGTTCTTGTTTTTGTTTTGATGCTCCTTTCCTGCCAAAAGCCTCAGGATACAGGTGAAACCCTGATCGGGAAATGGCGATTGGATTCGATACAGGCATGGATGCGGGACCCCAACAACCAGCTCCAGGTGATGACGGTGTACAAATCCACTTCTGATTATTATGATTACCGAACCGATGGTTACCTGTACCGGTTTTACAACTCCAGGTACGATACGATTCCCTACAGTCTCGAAAAAAGCACCAATGCCAGGTGGTTGATACGATATGGAATGCCTAACAGCGCCGATACCATTCAATCGTTATCCAGCCACAAGTTGACGCTGATGAATGCGCAGGGGGGAAGATCAAGGTTGATGTTGACGAGGTAGCCGTTTTCATTGTGCATGCCGCGGACTTTCATCTAAAAATTAGATTTCAGCCATGGACACAACAATCTTATTCAAAGAAGTGCAGGCAGGAGGCAAAAAGCCGGTGGCAGATTTTTTTAAGATTACCGGTGCGGTTATTTTGGCCGTCCTTGCTTTTCATATCATACGGCTGAAGGGCCGGATCGATGAATCAGACACCTTGCTTTTCATAGGTTCCGGGCTCTGTTTGCTGATAGCGATCGCAACAGGCATGAGAATGGTGACACAGATCAGGACCGATGGCGTGTATGTGAAATTCCCTCCGTTCCAGCCCGGGTTCTCAAGATTTATCTGGGAAAATATTCAGGATATTGAAGTCAGAAAATTCAATGCACTGTCCGAATTCAATGGCTGGGGCATCAAGTACGGATTATCCGGCAAGGGTTATGTGGTTGCCGGCGACACCGGCATTCAATTGATCCTGCGCGATCATTCAAGAGTGCTCATCAGCACACACAAGGCAGCCGAGGTGATACAGGTGCTTAGGTCGCTCAATCGTCTCCGTTAGAAATTACCGGGCCTTTTGTCTTTTCAGGAGTCAACGGAAAGCAATGGTCCGGATGGTGCAATGCAATGGTTTGAGTCACGAATTCAATATACATGTTGCGGCAGCTCTATGAATGATAAGCCACGACCTATCCGTTTTTAAGCTCGATCCATACCGGTGCGTGGTCGCTGGTTTTTTCCCATCCGCGTACCTCACGGTCAACACCAGCCGCTTTTAGTTTTTTTGCCAGCTTTGGACTCAGAAGAAAGTGATCGATCCGCAAGCCTGCATTGCGGCCATAGGCGTTGCGGAAATAATCCCAGAAAGTATACACGATTTCTTTTGGGTACAATTTTCTTATCGCATCCGTCCATCCCTGCTGCACCAGGGTTTGAAAAGCCTGGCGCGATTCAGGGCGAAAAAGTGCATCGTCCACCCAGCGCTCCGGTTTGTACACATCCATTTCCGTCGGCATTACATTGAAATCACCGGTAAGAATAACGGGCTGGTCTTCGGCCAGCAGTTCGGAAGCATGTTTGATCAGCCGGTCGAACCAGCGCAATTTATAATCAAATTTGGGCCCGGGTGCCGGATTGCCATTAGGCAGGTAAAGACAGGCCAG
>DATMHB010000711.1:0-2936 GCA_035555175.1 Flavisolibacter sp.
ATTCTGATATGGGCGCTTCACCGGTTTTTCCCGTTTAGATGAACAATGGTTTGATGGTGATGGTACTTCGGGAAATGAATATTAGTGAAGGGTGAATACACGCAATGGCACCACATAATAATATATAAGTGCGGTTATCAATAATCATTGAAAGGATTTATACCACGGATATTCTCGTATTGTTTGACTGCCGCCGGCGCGCCACCATCCGCAATAAAGAAGGAAGGACAATTAACAATAAAGGAAGCGCCACCAGAAATCCGCCGATAACGGCAATCGCGAGTGGCTGATGTAATTCAGCACCGGTGCCAATGCCCAACGCCAGCGGCATCAATGCTATGACGGCTCCGAGGGCGGTCATCAATTTAGGACGCAGCCGGGTGGAGATGGAGTAAATAATGGAGTCGTCCACATCATTGGTTTCATGGATCGATTCGCGGAACTGCAAATACGTGAATATGGCATTTTCACCAATTATGCCGACAATCATGATAAGCCCCGTATAGCTGCCTACATTCAATGCCGTATTGGTAAGGTAAAGGGCCAGATAACTGCCCGAAATGCCCAGAACTGCGATGAGAAGAATGAGCAGGGCAACAAGAAAATCCCTGAAAAGAAAAAGGATGACACCGAAGACGAGCAGGCTTGAAGTAATGAGAATCATCAGCAGCTCATGAAAAGACTGCTGCTGCTCTGCGTAGGCACCGCCGTATTCGATATGATATCCCTGTGGCAGGACCACCTGCGATGAAACTTTCTGCTTGATCTCCTTCATTGTGCTTCCGAGGTCGCGGTTTTCGAGGCGGCCGGTGACAACCCCCATGGATTGCAGGTTCTCGCGCTGTATCTCCGCATCGCCAGGGTTCACGGTGATGGTGGCGAGGCTGGTGATCGGCATGAGCCTTCCCGAAGGCAGGAACACCTGCATGTGCCTGATACCTTCGATGCTCTGTCCGTAACTACCGGGGAACAATAGACGAATATTCGAGAGCTGCTGCTTCTCCAGTATGGTTCCCGCCTGAACGCCCTGCAGGCCCAGTTGAAGCTGCGTTTGCAGGGATTGGGGCGTGAGCCCGTATTGCGCGAGTGCAAGATTGTTCGGGATCACGCTCACCGACGGACCCGAAATAACGATGCCATTAAAAACATCTGCAGCCCCTTCCACTTTTTCAACTATGTCATTCACTTTTTCGGACAACTCATGAAGTGTGTTCGTATTGTCTCCATAAATTTTTATTTCGATCGGCTGCACAGATGCCATCAGATCTCCCAACATATCGCCGATCACCTGCCCGAAATCGATCGTAAGTGCCGGCTGCGAAGCTTCTACCTGCTTCCTGATGTCGGCGATCACGTCTTCGGTTGAACGGTCCCTCTCTTTTTTCAGCTGAATCAGATAATCACCCGTATTGGGCTCTGTGATAAAAAAACCCATTTGGGTACCTGTGCGTCTCGAATAGGCTTTCACTTCGGGTACGCTGCCAATAATATTCTCCACCTGGCGTAGCATGCGATCGGTTTCTTCGAGGGAAGTTCCGGGCGGTGAATTATAGTCGAGCACAATACTTCCTTCATCCATTTCAGGTAGAAATCCGGTTTCGAGCTGAGGTAGCACCAGCCAGATGGAAAGACCAAGTGCTGCTATGATCATAAGGCTGATATAGGGCTTATGAATAAAGAAAGAAACCCATTTCTGTTTCTTTACCTCGTGCGGCTTCTCTGCGGTTTTATTTGAAAGCTTTTCTTTTCTTTCTCTTGTAAGCAATAAATAAATTACGGGCAGGCAGATCCAGCTCACAAAAAATGAACAGACAAGAGTGATGATCATGGTATTCGTCATCACTTTAAAATATTCGCCCGCAACACCGGTCATCAGTTCGAAGGGAATAAAGATGACAATCGTGCTCAGTGAAGAACCGATCATCGCTGGCAGCAGGTAATGGATGGCTTTTTGAACGACTACCATCGATGGCTCATCGGGATGCTCCTCGTGCGAGCGGTGGATCTGTTCAACCACTACAATCGCATCGTCGATGATCAATCCTATGGCGGCCGCAATGGCGCCGAGCGTCATGATGTTGAGTGTATAGCCTACTGCATAAATGACGATAAGGGAAAGGCAGATCGTAACGGGTATGGTGATAAGGATAGTAGCGCTCGCCTTTACCGATCGCAGAAAGATAACGGCAACGATGATCGCGAGCACCAGTCCGATCCAAAGGCTGTCGGTTACGCTCTTTACTGAATCATTAACAAAATCGGCCTGCACATAATAAGGCCTGATCGTTACACCGGCGGGAAGAATTTTTTTCAAATCTTCTACCTTATCCTCCATCTGTTTGGAAAGTGAAATGAGATTGGCGTTTGGCTGCTTTACCACCGCCACCAGCAAACCCGGCTTGCCATTCGCATTGATCTTGGTGTATTCCACGCCTTCGTTGATCCTTACCTCGGCAATATCCTTCAACTGCACAATGCGCCGGCCATTGTTTGACACGATCACATTTTTCAATTCATCAAGGGAATGCACCGTTGCGTCGGTGACAGTGAGGTACAACAGCCGGTAATCCGAAAGGTAACCATTCGACTGAATGAAATTGGTTTGTGTGAGTGCATTCGAAAGGGCATCGGGTGTGATGCCAAGAGTGCTCATTTTTTGTGGGTCGAGGGTGAGCCAGTATTCTTTTTGCTTGCCCCCGATGATGCGCACTTCAGCCACACCTTCCACTTGTGACAGGAATGGTTTCACGGTATAAAGGGCGATCTGCTTCATATCGATCGCCGTGCGGCTACTGCTGTTGGTTTCCATGGTATAGCCGATCACAGGAAGAATCGAAGGATTCATTTTCTCAACCGTGATCTGCAGATCCTGGGGAAGTGAATTTCTTATCTGTGCGATTCTCGATTCAATGCGCTGCTGGCTCAGGTCGACGTTG
>DATMHB010000712.1:0-9198 GCA_035555175.1 Flavisolibacter sp.
AGTTACAAGCCGCCGTACTAGTACTGATCCTACTACGTAGTACTACGGTTTTTTTAATCAACGGAAACCACCAACTTGGCTCTTTCTTCCACCAACTCATTACACCATGCCAAAAAAACATTCGATCAGCCTGGATGCCGCAAAAAAAATGACGCGGAATTTCAGGGAAAAAAAAGATTCAATGCTCAGCGGGGAATTTAAAACCAAGTGTAGCATCCCTATCTGCGAAACCTTTGACCGTGCCGCTTTTGACTACGTGCTTGCCAAGCCTGGCTGTGTGGGATTAAGGGTTTATTTTGCTATGGATGACGATGATATGCTGAGAGTGGTCATCGTGGGCGTCAATGAGAAAGGAGCGGATATGGTCGATCCGAGCGCTACACAAACCAGCGCTTTCCGCTCAAGTCTTATGTCTGCCGACAGTACGTCCACCGATCCTGATCCGTTAGACGACCCGAGCGGTATTATTGAACAGGGTACGAGATGTCCGGATATTTGTCCGCCGGATTCGCCTCTTAATACATAAAAATGAGTTTTGAGTTAAGCTATATATTCACTTTCAGCATTCTGGTTGGGGGCCTGCTCGGTATTTTCCGCTTTAATAATATCCGGCAGGAATTCTATCCGTTTATTTTTCTTATCTGGCTCGCCTGTATCAACGAGGTACTTGGCTTGTTCCTCGTCCTCAGCGGCCACTATAATATCATCAACAATAACGTCTACAGCCTGTTCGAGGCGTTGTTGCTGCTTTGGTTTTTCAAAAGGATCGGAACCATTCAGCGGCAACGTGTATTATACCCTTACCTGTTGTCCTTGATTGTGCTGACATGGGTTGCTGACAATTTCATCTTCCATTATTTTGGCGAGAACTTCAATTCCTATTTTAACATCATCTGTTCCTTCACCGTAGTTTTACTGGCGATTTCCACGATCAATGAAATCCTTATCAGCGATGATGATATCCTTAAAAACCCTGTATTTTTGATTTGTGCCGGCATCGTGATCTTTTTTACTTACATGATTCTTGTAGAAGCATTCTGGATCAGTGGGCCGAGGATTAGCAAGAATTTTAGAAGAAAGGTGTTTGAAATCCTTTACTGGATAAATTTCTTCTGTAATTTAATATACGCACTAGCCATTCTATGGATGCGAAAGAAACAAGCTTTTACACTGCAGTTCTGATCATTAGTGTCGTACTAGGAATCATAATTACCTATTTTATTATTTCCATCACCCGCCAGCACAGGCGCAGTGTACGTTTGTACCGGCAAAGTCTTTTAACGGAGATCACTACGCTTGAAAAAGAAAGAACGCGCATGGCGGCAGATCTGCACGATGAAGTGGGCCCCGTGCTATCGGCGGTAAAGCTGCGGCTCAACAGCCTTGATCTGTACGACGCGTGTGATAAGGAGGAGGTTATCAAGGCCAATGAGCAGATCGATAATCTGCTACGGCGCATGCGGGAGATCTCTTTCGACCTGATGCCCAATTCGCTTTTGCGTAATGGGCTGACCACAGCGCTCAGGGAATTTATTGAATACTGCGGCAGGACCAGCCGGCTGCAGATAAAATTTCAATGCACCGATGTGCAGCCCAGCCAGCAGCAGTCCATCAATATTTACCGCATCGTGCAGGAAATTATTCATAATACCATCAAGCACGCCGGGGCGACGGAAATCCTGATCGAGATGCGAAAGGAAAAAAACAAAATTGTGTTGGCCACACAGGACAATGGCAATGGATTTAATTATGAAGCGCGATCAAAGGACAGTGCCGGAATGGGATTGCGCAATCTTCATAGCCGCACAGAGATCATGGGAGGCAAGATGTTTTTCGAATCTAAAAAAGGAAAGGGAACAACTTACATATTCGAGATTCCAACTGTAGACAATGAAATCAACAACGCCAATTAAAATAGTATTAGCCGACGATCATGAAATATTCCGCGATGGCTTCAAAGTGATGATCAAAAAACAACCCTCCGTGCAACTGTTAGGCGAGGCATCGAACGGGGAAGAATTGCTGACGCTGTCCAGAGCGCTCCGGCCCGATGTAGTAGTCACCGACATCAGGATGCCGGGCATCGATGGAATTGCGGCAACAAAGCAACTGATACGCGAATTTCCCTCCATTGGCATCATTGCACTGTCAATGTTCGACGAAGAGCAACTAATTGTGGAAATGCTGGAAGCAGGGGCTAAGGGTTACCTGCTCAAGAATGCGCACAAGGATGAGATCCTGGAAGCGATCAGGACGGTGTACAACGACCAGACTTATTATTGCGACAGTACGTCGGCCAAGCTCGCGCAAATGATTGCACGCAGCAGGTTCCGCGGAAACGATAAGTCAAAGCGGCCGGATTTTTCAGAGAAGGAATTTGCCGTCATACGTTATATATGCCAGGAGATGTCGAACAAGCAGATCGCCAGTGAGCTCAATTTAAGCATACGCACCATCGAAGGATATCGCGACCGCATTCAGGAAAAGATCGGTGCCAAGAATGCCGCCGGCATTGTGGTATACGCCATCAAGAATAATATTTACAAACTTCAGTGATCACGGGATTGTTCACCGATCGATGTCAGCAAGCGCAGATCCTTCTCATAATTTTGCAAGGAAGATGAGAAAAGGTGCAGACTAAAAACGGGCGCCGGGCCTTAAATGAGGATCTCTATCTCATCGAAACTCGCGATGAGCTGTTCGGCGGAAAAAATGCAGACAGAACTGTACTGCGCGGGGTTTTCGATGGCTTCTGCATACAGCACTTCTGTTCTGCGGCAGCGGCCAGGACGGCCGGGGGGCAGGCTCAATAATAATTCAGATCCTTCATGCTCTATTTTTTTCAGGTAAGGTTCCGATGATTTTTGATCAACGAGAACTTCTCCGAGGACATACAGTGTTCCGAAGTAGCGACTATTGATCTGATCGTATTCGATCCATATTTCCCACAGATCGATGTCAAGTTGTTTAGGTTGCGAGAGCATACGGCAAGTTAAGAACACAAGTGCATTCAAAAATTACGGATAGTACGTATGCAGTACCCGTATAAATACGTAGATGAAATAGATTTAATCTTTGTTAGCAGCCAGGCGACGTAAGCAAGGAACACAGCCGGCCTGCGCCCAGGCTTCGACCGACGCAGCCGCACTACGCTTCGGCTTCGACCGATGCAGCGAGAGGACTGGAATAAGCTCAATGCTTTAATCCTTTTGTCCCGCCGGGCGGAATGGATCTTGCCCCCCTTCAGCGGAATGCCTTCTCAGTCTCTTTTCCAACGATGTCCCTTAATCTTTTCGTTACCGGCCCATAAGGAAGCATCTTTTGATTGATTCGTGTAACCGGCAGAACACCTTTTGTTGTACTTGTAATGAATGCCTCCCGGATATTATTTAGCTCGCGAAGGGTTACTGTTCTTTCTTCCGTTTCGAATTCTTCCGCAGCCAGCTCAAGGACCTTCATCCTGGTGATGCCTTTTAGAATATTATGCTCGGGCGTCACGAGTTTTTGATCTTCGGTTATCATAAAAAAATTAGAGCGTGGGCATTCGGTGATCTTTTCATCATGATGGTATATGATATCATCCGCTCCTTTCTGCTTCAGCATAGGCTGCAGCCATATCGCCATTGCATAATCAATCGTCTTTGCTTCGGGGAACTGCCGTTGAAAAGGATGCGTGATCAGTCGAATTCCGCTGTTCACTTGTTCCGGCGAAGGAGCCACGAAATTATGTTGTGAAATGATGAGATTCGGCAATGCCAGCTGATAACCATCCGGCGAATAGCCACCGGTCAGGGTAAGACGTATGCCGCCTTCCTTGTCCTTGTTTTTTTTAATGAGCGATTTGATGATCTCCTTCAGTTCTTCCATTCGAAACCTTATTGGCAAGTGCATGCGGCTCGCGGAAAAATAAAACCGTTGGAGATGATCCTCGATAAAAACGGGCTCGCCGCGCGCGAAGCGGAGAAAATCAAAAACCCCATAACCTCTTTGAATTGCGAGGTCGCGGAAGTGAAGCATCGCTTTATCCTCGGGGAAAAACTGATCATTGATAAAAGCCCAGTCAGCCATGTAGATCATTTAAGGTATTTGGCGAAAAAAACGAGCGTGCGCTGCCAGGCCAGTTTAGCCGCAGTTTCATTGTACCTTGTTGGTGCGGTATCGTTATGAAAGGCATGGTTGGCCCCTTCGTATACATAGAGCTCGTACGTAATTCCATTCTTCTTCAGCGCTTCTTCATAGGCCGGTATGCCTGCATTCACGCGTTCGTCGAGACCGCCATAATGCAGCTGAACAGCCGCTTTGATCTTCGCCACATCGGCCGCATCGGGCTGTCTTCCGTAAAAAGCAACAGCAGCTTTCAGCGAAGGCACCTGCACCGCAAGCTGGTTGGCCATGCCACCACCCCAGCAAAAACCAACACATCCTGCTCTTCCGTTGTAGTCCTGCCTTGTTTTGAGATAATCGAAGGCTTTAATGAAGTTTGAAATTGTATCCGCAGCATTGAGTTTGGTAAGCAATTGCCTAGCATCATCCTCGTTGGGGGGTGTGCCGCCAACCGGTGAAAGCGCGTTGGGCGCAATGGCAAGGTATCCGGCCTTGGCTGCCCTTCGCGTAACATCTTCGATGTGCGCATTGAGCCCGCGGTTTTCATGTATCACCACGACGGCTGCATCGGCCCGCTGCTTTTTCGGGCGCGCCACATAGGCCTGCATATTGGTATCACCGACGCCCTTGTAGCTGATCGTCTCCGTAAGCAGGTCGTCGCCGTTGGTAATGGCCGCGCTTGCATAATTGCCCTCGAGCATGGGAAGAACGGACATGGCAGCAGCAACGCCACCGGTCAGCAAAGCCAGGCGACGAAGAAATTCCTGACGGCTCAATGGCCTGTGCGTGTATTCATCATAAAGATTGATGATCTGCTGGTCCATAATGAAATGTTGAAATTAAAATTAACGAATTGTGGTCAGGCATCTCCGCGGAGTTTTCATCTTCTTGATTAATTTGTATGTGTCATGGAAATAAAATTTTTTAAAACTGCCGCAGGCCTTCGCCGCTGGTTGATGAACAACCATCATAAGGCGCCGGAATTATGGATCGGTTTTTACAACAGCAAATCCAAAAAGAGTGGTGTGAGCTATAAGGAGGCCGTTGATGAAGCGCTTTGTTTTGGATGGATCGACGGCATACGAAAAAGCGTGGATGAAGAATCGTATACCAATAGGTTCACACCAAGGAAGAAAAAAAGCAATTGGAGCAACATTAATACAAGGAGGATGGAAGAACTTATTGCGCAAGGCAGGGTAGCTGAAGCCGGGATGAAGGTCTGGCAGGCACGGGACGAGTCCAGGACAGGAGTTTATTCTTTCGAAAAAGAGGCCGCATCCTTACCACGGGCGTTTGAAAAAGAATTCAAGGCCAATAAGAATGCCTGGGCGTTTTTCACGTCAATGGCGCCATGGTATCAGCGCACGGCCATTCACCTGGTGATGAACGCAAAGCTGGAAGAAACAAGACGAAAACGGTTAAGAACCCTCATTGAAGATTCAGCAGCAGGACGCACCATCGCGCAACTTACCCGCAAGCCGCGCAAGTGAAGCATCCTGCCCTTCCCTTAAAGCTCCGTCCAAATTGATCCCGGAAGCGGTCATCAATAAATGAGTCCGCTTTCGTCCTGGTCGAGCCAACGTCTGGCTGCGGCAGATGAATCGAAAACATCTTCCCTGTTGGCAATTACTTGCCGCAAAAGATCATGAATGGTAATGACGCCCGTGAATTGATGGTCGGCGTCGTAGGCCAGCAGGTACCGCGTTTTATTGAGGTTCATGGTATTCATGCAGTGTTCCACTGTATCGGTCAGTCCTACCTCCGGAAGGTCGGTCGTCATCACTTCGGCCACGGTGGTTGAATTGCTGTGGCGGCCCTTCAGAATTACGTTCCGGCTGTAATCTCGTTCGCTGAAGATCCCCTTATAATCCTTTCCATCTATAACGATCAGATAGCTGAGATTAACGGAATTGAGCAGGGTCAGGGCATCAATGACCAGGGTGTTTGAAGGCACTATGTTCTGCATCGGCGGTTTACTTTCCAGTATGTTCTTGACAGTTCTCATTACCCTTTTTTTAATCTTTCAAGGCTTTAAATATAAAATGAATTTCACCAGCCCATAAAATTTAATTCCTGCGCCGGGCATTGCAAATTTCGTGTAACAGCGGTAAAAACGCCGGCGCCTTATCTATCGTATCGCGGAACGCTGAGGGGCAAGGCTCCTGGTCATTCATCCGGTAATGGCTCCGGGTGAATATGCCAACCAACACGGCACAGTTTTTTACTTCATTAATTCTAAATAAACAATTATGGAAAAAATGAATGACCTCAGCGATTTGCTGAAACACGAAATAGAGGATCTGTATTCGGTAGAGAATCAGATCATCGAAGCCTTGCCAACAATGATTGAAAAGGCAAATAACAAAATGCTGAAGGATGCGCTTTCCGAACACCTGAGAGTGACGGAGGAGCACAAGAACCGCTTGGACAAGGTCCAGAAACTTATGAAGATGGATGCCGCCGAAGGCAATGGAAAAAAGAAAGGATTTTTGAAAGGCCTGTTCGGTGGAAGTCATGAATGCAAGGGCATGAAAGGCATTATCGAGGAAGGCAACAAGATCATGAGCGCGGACATTTCACCCAAAACACTTGATGCGGCCATCATTGCTTGTGCTCAAAAAGTTGAGCACTACGAGATCTGCGGTTATGGCACGGCCCGTACCTACGCAAGGGAACTCGGCCTTGAGCCGGTTGCGAAATTACTGGAGCAGACCCTCAATGAAGAATACGCAGCCGATGATAAGCTGACACAACTGGCCGTGGGACGCATCAATGTCGAAGCCGAAGCAGCTGATGCAAAGGGTGGCGACCGCACCGCGTCAGGGGCATCAAAAGGGAGATCAGGAAGGGAGGAAACGCGCGAACGCTCTACCCGGCCGGAAAGGGCTATGGAACCTGTATCCAGCAGCCGGACGGCATCGGTTAAGAATACCGCGGCAAAAACCGGTAATGAGAAAGGAGGACAGCCGAAAGCAGCCAGTTCGCCGCGTTCGAATGGTGCCGGACGGGCAGCTGCATCCGGGAAAACGGCATCAAAAACTGCTGGTGCAAAATCAACAAGAACAAATGGTCGTGGTGCATCCGGAGGCAGAGGTGGTTCTTCCGGCCGCAGCTCCGGCAGATAAAAAGCATCAACCGTCTCACCAGGGACGGTTTTTTTATTCTCCGTCTAGAGGAATGTTAAACCAATATTTCCTTAACGCGTGCCATTTATTTTTGTCCTTATGAGTGGCATTGCAAGGATCGTGGTTTTTTGCTTTTTGATGATCGGCCTGAGAGGAATGGAAGCAAAAGCGCAGGAAACAACAGTCAAATTTAAATTGGTAAATACGAGGAACGAGCCGCTTCCCTTTGCAACTGTGCTTGTTTTATCCGTGCCGGATACGGTAACAAGACAGGCGGCCATATCGGACAGCAATGGCGTAGCCACCTTCATCCTCGTGCAATCACGACCTTATCTGATCCGTGTATCATCGGTTAATTTCAAGCTTTTAGAAAAAAAGCTAACCATCACCGGTGATAATCCCTCTTATACGATTATGGCTGAGCCGCGATCACAGTCGATGGAGAAAGTTGTGGTTACTGCCAGCCGGCCATTGATGCGCCAGCAGGATGACAAAACCATTGTTGACCCTGAACCTCTTGCCGCCGCCTCTACCAACGCCTATGAAGTGATCGAAAAAACACCTGGCTTGTTTATCGACCAGGATGGAAATATTTATCTCAGCAGTACTACGCCCGCCATTGTATACATCAATGGAAGGGAACAGAAGATGAGTGCTTCTGATGTGGCAACGATGTTGAAGAATTTGCCGCCCAATGCCATTGCTTCAATAGAAATTTTACGGACGCCTTCTGCAAAATATGACGCCTCTGGCAGTGGGGGCATCGTGAATGTTGTCTTGAGAAAAGGTGTCCGTATTGGCAGAACGGGAAGCGTCACGGCCGGAATGAACCAGGGCAAATATGGCAATCAGTTCGCCGGCGTTAACCTCAATAACAATAATGGCGCGCTTACCACTTACATTAATCTTCAGTATGGACGCAGGAATAGTTTTGATCGGATCCGCACCGATAGATTATTCTCTCCGGATTCACTGTTAAGCCAAAACGCGATCACATTCTATTCAGGCAGCAATTATTATTTCGGCTATGGCGTCAGTTATGTCCTCAACAAGAAATGGGATCTGAATTACGATGGAAGGTTGAGCTATAACCGCACCGATAACAACAGTAATAATTTATCAACCATCAGCAAGATCACCACGTCTGAACTGGTCAACAGCAATAATACCGATGTCCGGAACAAGGGTCATAACGCCAGCGTTAACCAGGGATTTAACCTGAGGTACAAGATCGATTCAACCGGGTCTGAATGGACCACCGATCTTTCTTACACTTATGCGCCCAATAACACCGCACAATGGTTTAGAACCGGCAATGGAGAACTGGATAATCAGCTACACTTCCTGTCTGCGCAGACGAACCTCGTCAAAAGATTTTCGCAAAACCTTACCGTCGAAACAGGATTAAAGACTTCTAACGTCGACTTCAAAAACACCACAAATTATTTTAAGCTGTCCCCTTCGGGAAACATCAGTGATCCTGCGAGGACCGGGGCCTATCGCTACATAGAAAATCTGAATTCAGCCTACCTGCAGGCTTCGAGGAATTTTTCCGGCTTCATTGTAAAAGTGGGTACAAGGATGGAAAATACCAATATGAAGGGGAACCAGCTCCTTCCGAAGGACACTTCATTTTCTATTCGCAGAACTGACTTCTTTCCTTATTTGTACCTCAGCAAGGTCATTGCAACTATTGCCGGTTATGACCTCAGAGCTTACCTCGTATACCGCCGTACCATCAGCCGTCCAAGCTATGAATACCTGAACCCTTCGCAACGGTATATCGACCCATATCTCTATGAAACAGGTAATCCTTCCCTGCGTCCGCAGTTCACGAAGAATTATGAGGCGAACATTTCCGTGGATGAACGTCCGCTGGTGGCGGTTGGCCTGAATGACACGAAAGACATTTTTACGCAGGTGATCTATCCGGGCGATAGCAGCCGCAGGGTTTCATCTCGTACCTACG
>DATMHB010000713.1:0-2917 GCA_035555175.1 Flavisolibacter sp.
ACCCCTTGCCAGATTGGTTAGCCCACGAGGCTTTGATAGGCTCCGGAATTCATCAAAGATTCCACATCGCCTTTGCTGGTGACGTTCATCTTCACCATCCATCCCTGTCCGTATGGATCGGTATTGACCAATTCGGGATTAGCGTTCAGTTTAGGATTGACTTCAGTTATAGTTCCATTTACCGGAAGATAAAGGTCAGAAACGGTTTTGACTGCTTCTACGGTTCCAAAGATATCACCGGCATTTAGAGGCTGACCCACAGTTTCAATTTCTACATATACAATATCGCCAAGCTCGTGCTGCGCAAAATCTGTAATGCCGATCGTAGCCACATCACCTTCAATGCGGATCCATTCATGATCTTTTGTATAACGTAAATTCTCCGGAAAATTCATAAGTGTCAATTATGGTGCAATATTAACCAGAGATTGAGGATAAAAAAAATAACAGGGCATTTAGCGCACCGTGGTTCTTTGGCGAACAATTGTAAGAGCCTTTAGTGTTTTCTCTTAATGAACCTGGCCCTGATGATACGCACATTCTGCAAGGGCCTGTCCCTGTCCTCTGCCTTGCTTGTTGCAGTGCCCGCAATACGGTCTACGACCTCCATGCCTTTTACAACTTCTCCAAATACGGTATAGTTCTGGTCGAGCTGGGGCGTACCTCCGATGGTACGGTAAACTTCCCTGTGTTCAGCCGGCAACCTGTATCCTTTCAGCCTCGCCACTTCAACCGAATCCAGCTGATGATCGGTAAAGGTCTTGCCCTGCACGATATAAAATTGGCTTCCGCTGCTTGCCCTAGCCGGGTTCACTTCGTCACCCTGCCTTGCGGCAGCAATCACTCCGCGTTTATGAAAAAGCGTCTTCCTGAATTCTGCAGGCACAGTATATCCCGGGCCGCCATTACCTAGCGGCTGGCCTGCCACTGCATCATGGCTGTTAGGATCACCCGCCTGGATCATAAAATTTTTGATCACCCTGTGAAAGAGCAGACCATCGTAGTAGCGAGATTTTACCAGCCTGAGAAAATTATCGCGGTGCAAGGGTGTTGAATCATAAAGACGCAGAATGATGGTGCCTTCTGAAGTCACCAATTCCACATCGCGCTTTTTATCCTTTTTTTTGAGGCGCACATCACGTTGCGCAAAAGCGGCCAGCGCCATCGATAAACAGATGATCAGAAATAAAAAAGGCGGGAATTTTCTCATGGCAGTTCAATTAAGCTAACAGGCTATAAAGTGATGATTCAGATGAGGCCCTGGTTCTGAAAGTACAAAAGGATATGATCTTTCAAAAAATTTTCCTGCTCAATGGGGTGCATATTCGGCATGCTGCGCAACTGCGTGAAATGCGGCCATCCATCTTCATCAACATGCGACAGCTCGTAATAGCCGCTCGGCATGAGCACGGTACAAATGGCAATGTGCATCAGGTCCTGCTTTTGTTCTTTGGTGAACTTTTTGCGTATGTCGCCCAATTCCTGGATGCCTATCATGAAAAGTATGGACTCTACATCAGGTTTCTTACTAAACCGCTCCATCAGTTTTTCTTCTAGCTTCCACCACCTCACCTGGAGATCATCGTTTGCCGGCATACATTAGTTTTAAAATGATCGCGAAGGTAGAACGCGCAGATAAATCTGAAAAATGTATTCAGGCTGGTCAAAAACATATAAGTCTTTACAGGAGCGAGGGATTTTAACGCAAAGGACACAGGGGTCGCAAAGCAGAAACGCAAAGATGCTATGATGCTCCACTATCCTCCGCGCCGTCTGCGTCCTTTGCGTTAAAAAAGTTATTTAGTAAAAAAATATTGTTGATGGCTACATACAGTCACCCACTTTCGTGACCCAATTCCCCGATACGTCAATTTATCTCCCGCGTTCTATCTTTGCCCGACTTCAAAAGCAAGAACATGTTACAGCTGGCTTATTTAAGAAATGATCCCGACCGCGTAAAGGAACGCCTGGCCGTCAAAAACTTCAGGGAACCTGGTCTGGTTGACGAGATCATTTCCGTTGACGATGAACGCAAAAAACTCACTTTCGGTTTCGAAGAAACAAAAGCGAAGATCAATGCGGCTTCGAAGGAAATCGGCATGCTCATGGCGAAAGGCCAAAAAGATGAAGCCGACAAAAAGAAAAAGGATGTCGAATTGTACAAGAATGCACTGGAGCCCATCCAAAAAGAGCTCGATGCAACCGAGAAACGGCTGAACGATTTGCTGGTACGGCTGCCAAACCTGCCTTCAGAAAAAGTGCCGAAGGGAAAAACACCGGAAGACAATGAAGTGGTGAGAACAGGCGGCACAAAGCCAACGCTCTATAAAGGCGCCGTTCCGCACTGGGACCTTGCAAAAAAATATGACCTGGTCGATTTTGAATAGGGCAACAAAATAACCGGCAGCGGCTTTCCTGTATACAAGGGCAAGGGTGCAAAGCTCCAGCGCGCCATGGTGCAGTATTTTCTCGACTATAATACCGCGGCGGGGTACACCGAATTTCAGCCGCCTCATATGGTCAATGAAGCTTCTGCATTTGGAACAGGCCAACTGCCCGACAAGGAAGGACAAATGTATCATGTGACGGTTGATAATCTCTACCTCATTCCGACCGCTGAAGTGCCCGTTACAAATATTTACAGGGATGTGATCGTGAAAGAATCTGATCTCCCGATTAAGATGACCGCGTATACACCCTGCTTCAGAAGAGAAGCGGGCAGCTACGGCAAGGATGTACGCGGACTGAACAGGTTACACCAGTTCGATAAAGTAGAGATTGTTCAATTGGTGCATCCCGACCAAAGCTATGAGGTACTTGATCAAATGGTGGAGCATATTGAAAAACTCATTCAATCGCTGGGGCTGCACTATAGGATCCTGAGATTATGTGGCGGAGATATGGGTTTTACTTCTGC
>DATMHB010000714.1:0-4593 GCA_035555175.1 Flavisolibacter sp.
CATGAAGTGAATAATCGGCGCGGTTCTGCCAATAATTTTTTCCCGGTTTCCCATCGTTGGTGCGGGTGCCCTTCTGTATGGCCTTCAAAATATTCCGCGGCACAGGAAGGCTTTGGGCCTGTGCCAGTTGCTGTGCGATCACCAGCAAAAAAAACCACGCACTGAATTTCTTTATCATGATCGGATTATTGCTGCAATTTAAATTTCACCGCGGACCGGTGATAAAATCATTCGATCTTTTGTATTGCATTGGCAGCATCGGATTACTGTGATGTCTATGCTGCTGTGCCCGGGTCACTAAAATCATTGAAAGAAAAGAACCAGCCGGATCAACCATTTAGAAATTGATCAGTGAAACGATCTGCTCAAGATAAACTTTATCGTTCGCATTAAATGCATTCAGCTCATCGCTGTCAATATCCAGCACGCCAACCACGCGGTCTTCCTGACGCATGGGTATAACGATCTCCGATCGCGAAAGGCTGTTGCATGTGATGTGTCCGGGAAATTGTTCGACGTCGGGAACGATGAGCGTTTCGCCCTGAGACCAGCAGGCACCGCAAACACCACGGCCCTTCTTAATTCTTGTGCAGGCAACTGGTCCCTGAAAGGGACCCAGTACCAAATCCTCGCCCTTTACGAGATAGAATCCCACCCACAGCCAGCCGAATTGTTCTTTCAATGCTGCTGCTACATTAGCAAGGTTGGCAATTAGGTCGGTCTCTCCATCCAGTAAACCTTTGATCTGTGGAAGCAAGGCTTCATACATTTCGTCCTGTGTTCCTTTGATGATCGTTAAATCTTCTGCCATAATCATTGAATGGGCTAAGGTAAAAAATAAAAGCTGTCCGCAAGGCAGACAGCTTTTACAAACATCCGGTAAAAATTAGTTTCCGCCACCATTGCCGCCGTTCTGCTGGCGCTGCTGCATTTGCTTTCTTTGCTCTTCAAAGAAATCATTTATTGCTTTTACCTGGTCGTCGGTAAGAGGAATCGCTTTGTATTCTTTATTTTGCGAAGTTTGAATTTCTTCGATTGCTTTCTTCCTGTCATCTTCACTCAGCTCTCTCAAGCCACGCATTTTCGAACGGGAACTGAAGGCAATTTCAAGCACTTTGTCAGCCTGCGCATCGGTGATCTTTGCTTTTTCCACCAATTGAGGTTTGATACGGTCTTTGTAACGCTGAAACTGGGCAGCAGGATCACCCGCACCCTGGGCACTCGCCTTTGTCGCATACACGGTTGTAAAAAGGGCAACCAGAACTAGCAGCTTTTTCATGATTTACTTTTTGTGTTTAGAAACGAAAGATAAATCTAAGGGATGTTAACCAAGGTTAAAAAGAATTCTTTTCTTAATTCAATTCGAAAAGGAGGAACTGGGTTACCTCTTCAGCGGAAAAATTATTATCAGCCACAAAAATGAGGGTCTGGTGGCCATTGGGAAGCCTGGGCCCAAAGGTCACACCCTCGATATTATCGGTGTAAATGCCAAGCGCGTCCATGTCCAGCAACAGCCTTTTGGAAATGGGGTGCCATCCATGGTCGGACCTTAATGATGGTATTCCCTTTACATCGGTGGCAGCAGAGAGATCAGCGAGAAAAACCTTGATGGTGCACGGTTTGCGTCCCGTAGAAAAGGACCGTTCAACCACCAGCATTCTGTTATCGCCAACGCTTAAAATATCGGGCACGCCGTTGATCTTAAATGATTCCGGCGGCGAAGCGGGAAAAGCCACCGGCTCGATTGTATAAGCATATTGAGCGACCGGCTTTCTGCTCATGGTTTCAAACTTTATAATCCGGATGAGGCCTGTTGAGTCCCTGAGGCCCGCGCGAGGACCATCTTCATAAAGCGGCTCTTCCACATTTACATACAAGGATGTAAAATTATCGGCGAAACTTAACCCTTCGAACACACCATTTTGCCTCGGACCGCGTTCCACCGGGTGCATATGCATATTGCCGGGCAGTTGAAAACTGTCTTTATACTTTCCATCCGTGGAAATGCAGATGATCGAAGGATCTTCGAGGATCGTACTGCCCTGTCTTACGATCCGTTCGCCTTCACTGGTCCAGACGAGCTCATTGCGCACCGGGTTGTAACGGATGCCTTCCGGATCGGGCACGCGACGGGGATCAGTTTTCGAATCAGGATAAGGAAGACCAGAAGGTTGCAAAAGCGGATGCACGGAAACAAAGCTTACGCTATCAATGCCTGTTGAGCTGAAATGGATGCGGGCTGTATAAAATCTTGCGGGATTAATGGAGGAGCGGTCATCACTGATGAGATAATACAAATGACTGATGGAATCGTAATCGATGCCCGAGAGCCCGCCGATGGTTGTATTCTGAAACACCATATTGTGGGGAACAACATACTGTCCGATAAAATTCAAATGCGGACCTTTCTGCAACATTGTTTTCTTTGCCGGCGGCCGACAGGCACATAACAGGACCATCAGATATAAACTATATTTCACTTGAGTGCTTTGGTTCAATGTTGATGTTAAGGACAGGAATTTAAACGCAAAGAAACCTCTTCATAAAGTTGCAAGGCTCCATTTACAGCGTCAATTCGATTAGTAAGGGATCTGATCTTAAAATTTTTAATTCGGCTTTAAAAAACTGCGGGCCTGTAAGCCGGATCCTGTATCCCGCCGGTGGCGGGACCGCCATCATTTATCTGCGATGACCATTACTGGCCACCTGTATCTGCCTACCCACCCCCGCCGTCATCCCGCTATAGCGGAAAGACCGTAAACGAGCAGCTCACTACTCCCACCCAATGAGCAGAAGAAGCGGGGTATATTTGGCATTTCAGCACGCAAGGTTTACCCGTGCGGCCAATTACTTGGCAGCACCGTGGGCTCTTACCCCACATTTTCACCCTCACTCCGCTGAGCGGAGCAGTAATTTTCTGTGGCACTTTCTCGGTCCCGCACTAAATGCGGGACGCCGGTAATTAGCCGGTGCGTTGCTCTTTGCTGTCCGGACTTTCCTTCCCACGAATAGTAGAACGATAGCGCGGCCCGCAGCAACGCAAATTTAGCCCCAATCTTCAGGACGATGAGCAATTATGTTTCTTTGAAGAATAAATCAGTACTGAAAGAATATTTCCGTGGCTCCATAACCAAACGAAGGGTGGTATTGATTCACGAATGACTTCACTTCTTTTTTCAGACGCAGCGCGTCGTGGATCTCGTCCCGCAGTCTTCCGCTGCCAACGCCATGGATCACGATGAGCTGTGGCTGGTGATGTGCCAACGCCAGCTCGTACCATTTTTCAAATTCTTTCAATTGGATATCGAGGATCTCGGCGTTACTTAAATGGTTCCAGTCATCGGAAAGCTTTTCGATGTGCAGATCCACCACCGACCTCGCAGGTGGCAGATGGCGTCGCGCTTCTTTTGCATTATAGACTTTGATACCGTGGGCGGCCAGCGAACCGATATCGATCTTTTCTTCCTGGGTTCTGTTTGGATATTCTTCAAACAACCGGAATGAAAAAGTGGCTTCGCCTTTTCTTTTGATCTCTTCGATCTTCGAAAATAATTGTTTGGGTTTCAGTTTCAGGCTGGCCTCATAAAATTCCGCCTTTGATTTGTCTGGCTGAAGTAGTGAGAATTCAAATGTAAAGGCCGGACTGTCACTCATATCCGGAAAAGGAACGTTGTGCAGGTAAAAATCTGCGAATGGGTGTACTTCATTCTTTAGCTCGAATTCGGATCGGCCAAAGAACTGTAGCCGGTAATTAAATTTGAAAGTCCTGTATGTGCGATTGATGAGGTGCACCTTCAGCTCTTCAACAACATCGTCGCCAAATTCGTCCGTGTCTATCACGGGTAAGAAAGAGAGCCATACGCCATCGACCACTTTGTGGAGTGGTTGTTTCTCTTTCTTAAGATCCTCGGCATAGCGCTTTTCTTTTTTTGGAACGATCTTTTTTTCGGAAAACCGCTTGAAATAAGGAAAGTCAAGCTGATCGATATAGGCAGGAAACTTAACCCCCCTTACATCCACCATCACCATCTTGTCATTGATGATGTCGATAATTTCGCCTTCTTCGTTCGAATGCAGCACCAGCACCCTGTCACCGATCTGAAATTTCATGAAGCAAAAATAACGGATAAGAATCAGCCGGGATCTGCCGCCGGTTCAGCTTTCGATCCGGTTTTGCTCTTTTGCCAGCCGGCTGTTCTTGTAGCCATAGGTAAAGTAAACGCACAGTCCAATGACAAGCCAAATGAGAAAGCGCTCCCAGTTGGTATTATTTTCCTGGGCCATCAGGTAGAAGCAGCTCGTAAACCCGAGTACTGGTATCAGCGAATAGTCTTTCACAAACGACAACACAACAATGATGGTGGCGATGATCCAGAAGATGCCCATTGGAAACCCCGCTCGTGTTACACAAGTACGGAAATGGTCAGGATTGTACACGGCTACCAGCGTAACAGAAATAATGAACAGCAACGGAATGATGAATTTGCCGCTGACATGGGGCACCTTGAACTTTGACTGCGGACGATTCGTTTGCTTCTGCAACACTAACACACCCGCACACACCAGTACGAAGGCAAAAAGGGTTCCAATGCT
>DATMHB010000715.1:0-2473 GCA_035555175.1 Flavisolibacter sp.
TGAGGACCAACCCGGTTCAGAAAGATCATGCTTCATGGATCCATAATGCGATCCGCGATTTGTGGATCGAGGCAGGTATTACTGCCGGAGCGCTCGATGCGATCGCCGTGAGCGCCGGACCCGGATCTTATACGGGACTTCGGGTAGGAATGGCAACGGCAAAAGGTCTCGCGTTCGCGCTCAATATCCCTCTTATCGCTGTGGGCACGCTCAAGATGATGGCATTTGCCGCGAAAGGGAAAAGCGATGCGCTTCTCTGCCCTATGATAGATGCGCGAAGAATGGAAGTTTTTACGGCGGTGTTTGATGCTGACCTCAACGAGGTGCTAAAAAGCACCAATCTGGTACTTGTTGAAAACAGCTTCGGGTCTTTGCTGGAGACCCATCATATTATTTTTTTTGGAAATGGGAGCAACAAATTCCGGCCTTTAATGCATCACCCGCACGCTTTTTTTCAAGAAATTTCTGCATCTGCGTTACACATGGCTTTTCTTTCTTATTCGAAGTTTTTAAAGCGGGAATTCAGTGATTTAGCTTACTCCGAACCGTTTTATGGTAAGGAATTTCACTCATCTGTAAAAAAATCTTAATAAAAAAAACTCCATTTATACCTTTTTGATTTGCAATAGCGTAATCAAAGTTTAATTTTGTAGTGATAAGGAAAATATATCTATGAATAACGAACTACTTGAACCCACAGTATCCCCTTCCAACGAATTGAAGATCGATGTGATCCAGCTGAAGAAAGCTGCGCTTATTTTAAGAGCTGTGAACCACAAGCTTCGCCAGCAGATCATGAAACTCATTCACCAGAACGGGAAAATGACTGTAACAGAAATCTATGTTAAGCTCAGATTGGAACAATCTGTTGCATCGCAACACCTGGCTATTTTGCGTAAAGCAGGCTTTGTAAATACACTGCGTGATGGAAAATTTATTTTCTATTCAGTGAATTACGACCGGCTGACCCAGGTTCACGCGATCGTGCATGATTTGTTAAAATAATCAACTGACCTAACGCATCAATTCTTTGGCCGCAAATGAGGTATTTTTGCAGCTAAAGAATTTTTTTATGTTCATACGGCAACTATATACCGGATGCTTGAGTGAAGCTGCCTATTACATTGAAAGTAATGGAGAAGCAGCCATTGTTGACCCGCTCCGGGATATAGAAGTTTATCTTCAGCTGGCAGCAGAACGTAAGACGAAGATCCGCTACATATTTGAAACGCATTTCCATGCCGATTTTGTGAGCGGACATATCGACCTTGCCCATGCTACCGGTGCTACCATTGTATATGGTCCGGACACTGAGACCGCCTTTGACGTGCACGTTGCAAAGGATGGCGAGCAATTCAGCTTAGGTGCCATTACCATTGAAACGCTTCATACGCCCGGACATACACTGGAGTCTACCTGTTATTTATTGAAGGACGAAGAGGGCAAAGACCATTGCATATTTACCGGCGACACTTTATTTGTTGGGGATGTTGGCCGTCCCGACCTGGCACAGAAAAACGAAGGATTGAATATGAGCGACCTGGCCGGAATGTTGTACGACAGCCTGCAAAAGAAGATCATTCCGCTTGATGATTCTGTTATCGTTTATCCTGCGCACGGGCCTGGCAGCGCCTGTGGCAAGAACCTCGGTCCAAATACCTCAAGCACCATTGGCGAGGAAAAGGAAACAAACTATGCGCTGAAGGCCGCTAACAGGGAAGCATTTATTAAGGCCGTAACGGACGGACTTGACGTTCCTCCTCAATATTTTCCGATCAACGCACAGATCAATAAAGAGGGTTATGAAAGCCTCGACAAGATCCTTGAACAGGGCCTCCGGCCTTTATCCATTGAGGAAGTAAGGGATGCTGTTAAGGAAGAGGTATTGATGGTTGATACCCGCAATGCCGATGTATTTTCCGAGGGCTTCATACCGGGATCCATATTTGTCGGCCTCGAGGGCCGGTTTGCCGAATGGGCCGGAAGCCTGCTTCCTTTCGATCAGCCAATGATCATTGTAACGGATCCCGGCAAAGAAAAGGAAACCGTTGTCCGCCTGGCGCGTGTAGGCTTCAGCAAAGTAATCGGATTTGTTGATGGCGGCTTCCCTGCCTGGAAGAATGCAGGTGAGGACATCGACATGATCATTGGCGTAGAGGCCGACGAGCTCGCGATGGATATTCCTTTCGACGACCGCCTGGTAGTAATCGATGTGAGAAAGCCTGCTGAATATGCCGAGGGTCATGTAAAAGACGCCGTGAATATTCCGCTTAATGATATGAATGATCCAATGATCGTTTCAAATTTTGAAGAAGATCAGAACATTTACGTTCATTGCGCCGGAGGCTACCGCAGCGTCATCGCTTCATCACTGCTCAAGCGGCAGGGCCTTCATAATCTCAGAAATGTGATCGGCGGATGGAACAAGATCTGGGAACAGGAAAAGATCGAGACAGAAAAAGAAAAGACCATT
>DATMHB010000716.1:0-2375 GCA_035555175.1 Flavisolibacter sp.
AACGATCGCTGTCGTATGGAAGCGGGGGCTGCTTCCGAGCCAGGAAAGCCGCCTCCTCCTGGCCGGGCTGCCTTTGGATCGGCACCGTATTCCGATCTGGTGAGCGCTCCGGGGGTTTCATAAAAAAGGTCTCCATAAAGAAAGCTCGTCTTCAGTATTTTCTTTTCATTGATGCGGAACAAGCCTGTCCAACTGTGAACATCGCGCTTCAACGAAGAATGATTACGGTACCCTTCATTTTCCTGATGCTGGAAGCCTGCGCGGCTCACAAGGTTTTTATTCCCCGTCGTTATTGACGCGTAGATATTTCGCAGCTGATAGCTTCCTCCGGCGTATTCCACAAATGCACCCGGTGCTTCGTTTTCACTCAGGCTTTCGATCAGCAGCACACCACCAGTACCGGCTCCGTAAAGACTGCTGCCGGGCCCTTTGATGATCTCGATCGAATTGAAATTATAATATCCCAACTGGTTAAAATAGGTATTGCCTCCGGGGTCGGTCATCGGAAGATCATTAAAATAAACTTTCACATTGCGGACTCCAAAAGGAGATCGTAGGGAACTGCCCCGGATGTTGAACCGGTAGCTGCCCGGCGACCGCTCTTCCATTCTTGCCCCTGGCATCGAATTGATAGCCTGCAGAACAGAAGTGGGACTAGACCGGTCAAGCGCAGACCTTGGAATGTAATTGACGGCGGCAGGTACATCTTTCAATTTCCGATTCTGCTCAAATGCCCTGATCACAACTTCTTCCATTTCTTTAGTGTTTGAATCGGCGGATTGCTGCGCGAACAAGGAATGTACAGTCAGCAAAAGAAGAAAGGCGCAAATCGGTTTCATCAATGTTCCCTTTAAAGCAGAGGTTTTAAGTGGCATAAAAACTGCAGTAATATAAAGGTAGCTTTTGTAAATACGCAAAAATTAAATCTATGCCTAGAGGAGATAATAATAAGGCCGGTAGCTCAGGCAGAGGTGCCGGAAATCAAAGTAATCAGGGATTCAGGCAAGCAGCTGATCGTGGAAAATCCAACCACAATGGTCAAACCGGTGCGAAACCATCTGTGCCGCAAAAGAAAAACGGTGATCAATCTTCTAACCGGAACACCAGTTTAAACAAAGAAGAAAAATAATCAGTACGCTATTTTACATACAAAGCTGTCCCGATGGCCGGGACGGCTTTGTTGCATAAAATGAAGACCCTTGAGATTCGTTGCCATATCAGACACCCATAGCCGGCATCGCCAATTGAAGCTACCAAAGGGGGATGTGCTCCTGCACGCGGGTGATTTTTCCTACCGGGGAAAAAAAGATGAGGCGGTCGACTTTCTCACCTGGTTTGGCAAACAGGATTTCGCGCATAAAATTTTCATTGCCGGCAATCATGATTTCTTTTTTGAAAGAGCTCCAAAAGCCGAACTTGACACACTGATACCCGGATCGGTCACTTACCTTAATGATTCCGGAACCACTGTCAACGGAATCAAGATCTGGGGCTCTCCTGTTACCCCGTGGTATTACAACTGGGCCTTTAACCGGCGCAGGGGTGATGAGATCAGAAAGCATTGGGAACAGATTCCTGCCGACACCGATCTGTTGATGACGCACGGACCGGCGTACGGCTTTTTAGACACAGTGATCAATGATCAACACGTAGGCTGCCAGGATCTCTTGCGTACGCTGCTCATTATAAAACCAAAAGTGCACCTGTATGGGCACATTCACGAATCTTATGGAGCACTCAAACGTTCAGGCATACGCCTGATCAATGCATCGGTCGTAAATGAGCAGTACCAGCTCATCAACAGGCCGTTCGTTTTTGATCTATGAGCGAACTTATAGACTAGATGCCGAGCACCGATCTCAATTTTCCATATCCATTCCTGCTCACTGGAATCCTCGCGCCATTTCTTAAAATGGCAAGATGTCCGTCTTTCTCATAAGGATCGATGCGTGTGATCTCCTGTATGTTGAGTATGTACGAGCGATGCGTGCGCACAAACTGCGTGGAGGGAAGCGACTCTTCAAAAAAGCTCATTGTTTTATTCTTGAGGAAGCTGCCTTCGGCCGTGATCACCTTTACATAATCATCTGCGGCTTCCAGGTAAAGTATCTCTGTAATGGGAATGATCCTGATCTTTCCCCCCGTTTTCACAACGATCCGTTCCGATTGCGAAGGAAGATGGGTGGATGACTGCAAAAGTGTTTCGGTATTCTTTTTTTGTGTAGGTGCCGATGCAAGAAATCTTTCAATGGCAAGGTCAAACCTTTCCTTGCTGAACGGTTTGAGGAGGTAATCAACTGCGTGCGCCTCGAATGCACGTATAGCGTATTCATCAAAGGCAGTGGTAAAGATCACTGCAGGCCGTTGTTCGATAA
>DATMHB010000717.1:0-3836 GCA_035555175.1 Flavisolibacter sp.
AGCCGATTTTTTTAAAAACGACCGGCGCTGATTTTCATGCGGCTCATGCTGATGATCGCTGGATGTCTCCAACCGCTCGGGATCTTTTATCCCCAGCCTCGTTAAAATTTTCTGTGCAGGTGTCATGGTCATTTCTTTTGCAGTTAAGGCGTTCTTGATAATTGCTAATGGCGCTGTTCCTTCACCATGTTCGCTGTTTCATATAGGCATCCAATTCCTGCCGGGTCATAGGCAGGTTCTTCTTCGTATCCAGCCATTGAAGGAAATCTTTTTTGATCACATCGGTCCATTGCTGATCGATCTGTCCGGGGGTATATTTCTTTTCCCGTAAGCGCAGGTGACCAAATTCATCTTTCAGTTGTATGAATTCAGAACTTAAAACGAGGTCTTCCACCAGCGAGGCAGGAATAAATATGGTACCTGTTTTTTTTGCGAGCACCACGTCGCCGGGCAAAACCGCGGCCCTGCCAATCCGGATGGGGACATTGATGCCGGTCATCATCATTTGCTGTATGTACGAAGGATCAGCGCCCTTCATCCAGGCATTGAAGCCGTCGATCTCTTCAAGGCCTTCCACATCTCTCACCGAGCCATAAAAGATCACGCCTTTGTGTGAATGTGCATAGATGGAATTACCGAGATTATCGCCGATCAATGTACCGTCTGCAATTTTTCCATAGCTATCCGCTACGTAAATATCACCGTCCTGCAATACGTCGATCGGCCAGGAATTCGAGCCACCAATCCGCCCTTCGAGCTTTCCCTGCTTCCGTATCAGGCTGTCTACATCGGGGCGAAGCGGCATGTATTGCGCCGTGACCACCCGTCCAACCATTACCGAATCGGGACGCAGGATCTGCCAGTCACCTTCGTATTGATTCTGGAAGCCCTTGTTCCTTAAGTAACCCCAGGCCTCTTCCATTGAAATATTTTTTAAGCGCTCGAGCAATTTATCCGCTACCCGTGGCCGTCCGTCGGGAAAGCGTTCACCTTTCCAGCCTGGTGTATACAATTTAATTTGATCTGCCGACGGCGTGAGCTGAATTTGCTGTGCATGAGAGAATGTAAAAAGAAAAATGATGAATGAAGAGAGGACCGTTCGTTTATTCATATAGCAGGTTGATTTAGCAATGGCCATTTGAAAGAAAGGCTGTCTACAAGTTTCCCAAACCCTGAAAGAAAAAACTTCCAATAAAAACCAGCGAAGGATTTTAAACAAAAGAAAGCGTAAGAGCCTCTCATTCTTCTTCCATAATTCGCCCATTGCGGTCGACGGCAGTTCATTTCAAATCCACACGTTTGCCACTCCTGATAGCAGCATAAATGGCATCAATGATCTTCAGATCTCGTAGCCCTTCTTCTCCGTCAACGGGAATCACCGGTTCCTTTCCGTCCAAGATGATGGCGGCCATTTCATCCATTTGAACTGTTTGATGGGTCATGTGCGGTTGCGTCAATTCGCCTTTGCTCGTTCTCCCTTTGATAGGACCATAACCTGTAGCTGGCCACAATTCTCCAAAGCCATTCTGCCCGGCCACGAAAAAGCGGTCAAGATAGTTCATATTGTAGGTAGAGAGGCACGAGGCTACGGCGCCGCTGGCAAAACCCAGTTCAAATTGAATGGTTTCATCGACGCCTTCTTTAAATTTTGCCGGATTCGTTTTGGTTTCCTGGGCTGTTACCCAAATGGGCTCCTCGCCTATCATGTAACGCGAGCCATTGATAGCATAAATGCCGATGTCCATTAAAGATCCGCCGCCGGAAAGTTGTTTGTTCAATCGCCATTGGGCCGGATCGCCAATGGTGAAGCCGCTCAACCCCTGGAAGAATAAGATTTTACCCAGCTCGCCTGCTTTCCGCATGCGCACGATCTCCAGTGTTTTCGGTTCAAAGTGCATGCGATACCCTACCAGTAATTTTACATTGGCTTTCTTACACGCATCCACCATCTCCTGACCTTCCTTCGCATTAATGGCCATTGGCTTTTCGCAGATCACATGCTTGCCAGCCCTGGCCACACGGATCACCTGGTCGTGATGCAGGGCATTGGGAGTAATGACGTATATGGCATCGATGTCAGGATTGTTTTTGACCTGGTCAAAATTTTCATAATTGTAGCAATTTTTGTCCGGCAGATCGTACTTGCTTTGCCAGTCCTTGACCTTCGATGGCGTGCCGCTTACCACACCTGTGATCTTTGCCCTTTTACACGACTGCATTGCTTCTGCTACTCGGTTGCCATAACTGCCAAGTCCCATGATGGCCACGCGAAGCGTTCGTTCCTCGTGAGGCTGTTTCACCTTGCGTACTGCTGTTTCTGTCTGCATCGTCCGGTGTAAGAAGGGGAATACCGCAGACGAAAGGACTACCTTCTGCAAGAAATCGCGGCGGGAGGACATATGACGGAGTTTGATATAAATATAAGAAAAGAGTGTGAGGGTGGAGCACGCCATTTGCAAGGGTGCTGCCGGCCACACTCACACTGTTCCTCACGCTGTCTTTAGGGAGCAAGCGTGTGATTGTACATTAGTTCCTGGTCCGATTGTGTTTCTCCTTCACACTTCCCTGTTGTTTATCGAACTGATTGAACATATTTTTCCCCCTATTTGTTCGTGCTATCATGTCTTTAGTAATTTGATAAAAACGCGTGGCAATGTATGACTACGGAGACATTAGAAGTTGTAAAAAAGCCTCTGGGCCGAACCAGGCGGTGTACCATCGTTGAAGGAACCGCAAAGTTTAGTCTGGGGACAAGAGGAATGTCTATGTTGCGGATAGTAAGATGTGGGGTGTGGCTTTTATGAGACACGGCTAAAAACATTACCATGGACTCGGCTGATCCTCGCCCGACGTTATCAAATTTTTCAAATTACCATTTATCAGCAATCCCCATGCATTGGAGCAGTCCTGATAGCATTCGTATCCCGGCGCCAGCCCCACATGCGTGAACCGTATTTGCGTTTTGTCTCCTTTCCTTGAGATGTCGAAACTGATGCTGGTATCCTTCCATTCGCTCTTATTCTTGACAAAACCGAGGTTTGCTTCCACCACCTTCCAGACTATTTTGTTTCCGGGAACCAATTCGGTTATCTTCTGTTTGGAAAAATGGACGCCCGGAACTGTGTAGGTGAACTCGGCGCCCATAGTGTCCGTGGCGCCGTCTATTTCTCCCGACCACCAACCGCGAACATGATTGATGGCATTGAATACCTGATCGGGTGATTGATCTACTAAAATAGTAGCGGTATAATTATTCGTGCTCATTTGATGACGCTTTTATTTAGAAGTGAAAGACTATGATTTAAAAATGAGTTGTCATGCCCGCTGCAAGCGCATGATTATCGGTCTATGATTCAAACGCTTTTTGGATGCTGCAACAACGGTTAATTCCAGTTGTCAATCTTTATATCATCCGGCGAAGGCTTGCCTTTTCCTGTTTCTACATAGTCCCGCAGACTCATCATGAACACTGCCCACTTCATGCTGCAGTGAGCCGTGAATTCAACCGCTTCCCTCCAGTTCCTGTGTCCAAAAATGATGATGGTCTGACCGTCCTGCTGTGACAGGTCAAACGTAACCCCGGTTCCTACCCATTCGTCCGGACCTTCCACACAGCGCCAGCTTACATTTTTACCCGGATCCAATTCCTCAACCTGCATCACCATTTGTCCCTTGATGCCACCCTTCTCGTCCCGGAAAGTGAAGGTGATCCTTCCACCCGCCTTTTCTTCGCCTTCTGTTTCTTTGGTCCACCAGTTGGAAAGACCCTGAATGGTTGCTATCGCTTTATACACCTTATCCGGTGCCGCCTTAATGCCAATTCGATGAATAATGTT
>DATMHB010000718.1:0-3449 GCA_035555175.1 Flavisolibacter sp.
GGAAAGAAGCAAAAGTTTCATTTGTTCAAAGTGAGCGTAGAAGGAGAGGAGGGTATTGAATCGTATCTGGCAATTGCAGGGCCCTATGCATTGGGCCGGCAGGAGCTGATCAGTTATGCCGATGCCAGCGGGCTTTATTCGGACGAGCCATTCAACAAAAACAAGATCGACAATCATCTTGCAGCTTATCTCCAGCACACGGCGGAATACCTGAAAGAGGAAGGGAAGGCGAAATAAATCCAAAATTTGAAAAAATATTTTGGGAATACGAAAACGGGTGTTTACTTTGTATTTCAAAGTGCTTTTTATGAGCGAACAAAACCAACACCTGGAAAGTCTGAGGGATATTAAAAAGCTGATGGAGACCAGCAGCCGCTTTATCAGCCTTAGTGGTTTAAGCGGCGTTGCGGCTGGTGTGTGTGCCCTGGTTTCAGCGTGGATCGCGCGTGTTGAGATCTCCGACTCGGCCAACGGGGTTGATCTTACTGAAGTCAGGAATGCTTACCGGCAGCCTGAAGGTTATACTTCCCTCGAGTCCCGGCTGATCCTCCTGGCGGCACTTACTTTTATCGTTGCTTTTTGTTTGGCATTTTTATTTACTTATTCACGCAGCAGGAAGACCGGCGTTCCGATCTGGGGGCACGTGGCAAGAAAAGTGATGATCAATGTTTCTGTTCCTATGATCATGGGCGGGCTGGTGATCTGGAGGATGATAGACTACGGCATCTATGGGTTCATTGCACCCGTTTGCCTCCTTTTCTACGGTCTTGGATTGATCAATGCCAGCAAATACACTTTCTCTGAGATCAGATACCTTGGGTATGGACAAATCATACTCGGTGCAGTGAACCTGTGGATGCCGGGCTATGGACTCTACTTCTGGGCGCTGGGATTTGGCGTGTTGCATATAGTTTATGGCTTTCTCATGTGGTGGAAGAATGAACGTCAGCCACAAATGGCATAACGAAGAATATCATGGCAGGAAAAAACCCTATATCAGGACTCAATAAGGTTTTCGACAACCGCGTGCGGCTGGGCGTTATGTCCATACTTATGGTAAATGACGAAATCAATTTCAATGACCTTAAGCAACTGCTGGAGGTAACGGACGGAAACCTGGCCACCCACCTTCAGACTTTGGATGAAAGCGGGTTCATAAAAGTGCACAAAGGATTTGTAGGAAAGAAAACCAATACAACCTATTCCATTACAAAAGTTGGAGAGAAAGCATTCAGGGAACATATTGAAGGATTGGAAAAAATGATCAGAGGTGTAAAATGAATTTTTTTTGTGCGTTCACTTTGAAATACAAAGCACTTTTTACTTATGAAAATATACATCATTCTTTTTAAAGTTTATGCCGCCTCCGTTCTCACTGTGGGTGCCATTCTTTTGTGCATTTGCATACTGCTTGGTTATGATCCCTTACTTACCCTTCATGTACTGTCTGCATCTATTGTGATCAGCGCCCCTCCGGTGGTGGCTCTCAACTCCATTCTTTGGATACTTGGAAAGGTGCGGCTCGGCAATGGCGCCTCCTGGATTTTGCTGCTTGCTTCCCTTCCCCTGCTTTCGGTATTGCCCGCGTCGATGTTCGTGCGGGCGCTGCCGGGTGACCAGCTGGTGTTAACAGGGCTTTGCATCATCAGTGGCTATGCCGGCATATTCAGCCAGGCCATTTCAATTACCAAACTCTTTAATGCTTTTGATTATGAAACGGAATAAAACCTTCAAACAGATCCGAATGCTGATGTTGCTTTTCATGGTTGCGCTTTTTCTCAGTGGGCTCACGGCTATCCCCATTATTCCCGAACTATCATGGCTGCTGTTCGTGATCCCGAAGGAAACTTCCATTCATGATTGGCTGCTGAAAGTATTGGCAGCGTACCGTCAGGTGAATGCCGATGACTCTTTTTTATTTTACGGTTTCGACTGGCTGGCCTTCGCACATTTCATTCTTGCCATTTTATTTATTGGGCCCTACGTGGATCCTGTCAAAAACATCTGGGTCATACAATTTGGTCTCATTGCCTGTATGCTCATTGTTCCTTTTGCTTTTGTTGCCGGCTATTTGCGCGGCATTCCGCTAGGATGGCAGCTGATCGATTGTTCCTTCGGAATCGTCGGCCTGTTGCCTTTGTGGATCGCTTATAAAAAGACCAGGGCAATCGCCTCTGTTACAACAATCCGGGAGGAAGTAACAGAAAGGCTATTTGTTTCCCATCAATCCTTAACCTTATGAAACAATCTGCAATTTGCCTGTGGGTGGCATGTAAAGTATGGATCGTTGCCGTGCTTGTTCTGAGCAATGCGCAAGCGCTGCTGTTATTTTCCCGCGGTGCGGGTTGGAGGGAATTGATGATGGGTGCCGTTGCCGGCTTTCTCATCTATACAGTATGGCTTCTTCCTCTTGTACCAGTTCTGTTTGCATTTTTCATCTGTGGCAGAACATTGCACTGGCACGAAGATGAATTTCTTTTTTATACTGTCATTGCCGGCCTTGCACTGACCGTTGGGATCTTTCTGTTTTTTTCCTATTCGGGCAATAGCATTTCGGGTGAGGAGGATGCAGGATTGCCGCCGGCCCTATTTGCTTGCGGCATGAGCGTGTTCGTGCAGAAAGGCGCCATCAGAAGACTCGCGCGTCCGGCGGTTCTTTCAGAAGATTTTTCGCCCGACGATAATCCTTTTAACTCATCAACCAACTAAAATCAATTGTTATGTCAACGATTCGAAACGCCATCAGGGACCGCGTCCTTGTTACAGGATGGATCATGTTGATCCTGTCTGTTTGTATTTTCTGCATCCCCCTGCTATTTGGAGCCGATACCTATTTCGGTTTCTTCGCCCTCAACTTTGCTCTTGCGATCGCCTATTTCTTTATACCTCGTTTTGCAAACGATAAGCCCGCAGAGCACCGCGTACATTACAAATCCATCAAGCTGATATTATTTCTGATCAGTGCTTATGCACTGAACAGAGAGCTTCAGGTGTTTGCTGCATCGCCAGCATGGTTCACTCTTCTGCTTGTACTCATTTGCCTGAATTACCTGGTTTCCGTTTTTTTTCCGTCCCTGCCCCAATGGTCGCGCTATGCTCTTTTCTTTATCTGCGGACTCTCGATCGTAGTATTCGTTTATCTGTCGCTGTACCTGCTGCCGCTGTATGTGGTAAGTGTAGTTGGTATGATTGCACTCGGCATTTCGGTGCACACCTTCGTTCCCTTCTTTTTTATTTTATTGACGGTGCAGCTCGTCGGTCGCCTGGCCGGCACCGCGCGCGGCTATTGGATCAGCTTCTTCAGTGGTATTGCCTGCACGCTTATTGTGTGTTTCATTTTTATTAGTGTATGGAACCGCGACGTAAGGCAGCTCAACGAAGCATATTCAACAGCCATGGTTGATGGCGATAATAAACTTCCGCTGTGGGTGCAGGTAGCACAAAAAGAA
>DATMHB010000719.1:0-4623 GCA_035555175.1 Flavisolibacter sp.
GCATCGCCTGATCAATTACCACTTCCGACCTTTACCCGGTTTTGTTCGTCGTCGGCGCCACCGATCTTTCTTCTTTGTTGTGCTCCTTTTATCGGCTTGCCGAAGCGGTAGGTAAAGGCAAGGTTGGCAACGCGGCTATCACGGCTGTTCACGAAATGGGCGATCGTATTTTCAAACTTCATGTCACCGGTAGCGCGGTATGTGTAGAACATGTCCCTCACGTTAAGTTTCAGCGTTCCCTTTCCTTTCAACACCGTTTTGCTTACGGCCGCTGAAACCTGGCCAAGGGGCTGCATAATGATCTGCCCGTCCACGCCTTTGGTTCTATAAAATCCACTCAGCTCAGCAGACCAAACCTTATTGAACTTGAACTGGTTGTTGACGTTGAAGAGCAGATTGGAAGCACTTACATCGATGTATTCACCGTTGCCATTCAGCCTTCCTTTAAACTGATTATAGTTGTAATTAGAATAAAGGTTTGCATTCCACCATTTCTTCACCGGGATCTGTGCGCTCACCGATACGCCTGCTCCATTTCTTTCGCCAATATTACCGTTCCTTACAATGGTTGCATAGCCCTTGTTTCCGTTGGCATCTTTTTCCTGCTCAAAAGTTTCATTCATATAGTCAACCGTATGACTGTAATTGACTGTTGTGGTCAAAAAGTTTTTATAGGTATGTGTCAGCTCTATATTGTTCGTAAACTGCGGCTTCATAAAAGGGTTGCCTGCCTGGTACGTAAACTTATCAATGAAGAAGAGAAAAGGATTCAGGTCCTTGTAAGCAGGCCGGTCGATCCTACGACCGAAGGATACTGCAAATGTGTTTTTCTTATTCGCATTATAGCTTACGAAGGCAGTAGGAAAAAGGTTACCATAAGTTTTTCTGAAGGATGAATCGGGCTGGGTGGGGTTTCCGAACTGCTTGCCGGAATAAGAAGTATTCTCGTACCTGAGTCCCAACTGAATACCGATCTTCTTGTATTGCTTATTTAAATTCACATAAGCTGCGTTGATATTTTCCTGGTAAAGAAAATGGTTGGTCTTCGAATAGTCGATGGTCTCTCCGTTGCCAAGGATCGTGAAATAATTTGCGTCGTTGTCAGTTTTCACGAAGCTTGATTTGAGGCCTGCTTCCATTTTTGCTTCTTTTCCCAATGATTGTGTATAATCGAGCTTGGCAGAATAAATATTTACGTTCACAGGAAGGTCTCCCCTCAGCTGCTCCCTGTGATTCGGTTTCCAGTCGGGCGTATAGGTGAGATTGAAAAAATCCTGTGCACTGGAGGCGCGATAGGTTACATAGTCCAGGTCGGCGGTAAGCTCTCTTCCTGCAGAATCAAACTGATGACGCATATTGAGGTTAACGCTCCCGTTCTTCCAATAGTCCTTATGCATACTTTCCGCATGCACGATCGAATCGACTACACCGGTGCTGTTCTTGAGATAGCTGGTGTTGTTGCTCGAAAATTTGCCAGGATTGATGAAACCTGAGGTAACGATTCCGAGTGTGGTCTTTTTGTTCAGGAAATAATCCGCGCCGATCTTCATATTGCTGAATAGATTCCTGTTGCGCATTCTGGATGTCTGCTCAAAGATTGCCGTGATGTTATCCGTTGCGGGGTCTATATATTTACGAAGAATGTCCAGTCGCTGAAAACCATTTCCCCTATTGATGCTTCCGTTCGCAAAGATGTTTACTTTACCCGTGCGGTAATTCAGATTGAAACTGTTGTTCGTTTTCCAATACTTGCCCTGTCCGTAATTGAGGGTAAAGCTTCCATTGAAACCAGCTTGTTTGTTCTTTTTCGATTTGATATTAATAATTCCCGAGTTACCCGCTGCATCATATTTAGCGGAAGGATTCGTCATGATCTCGATCTGCTCGATGGCCGAAGCAGGAAGTCCCTTTAAATAATTCACAAGGTCAGCTCCGCTGAGATAAGCAGGCCTTCCATCCATCATCACCAAAACACTTTGCTTACCCTTAACACTGATGTTACCATCCTTATCAACAGTAATGCCAGGCGATTTTTCCAGAACTTCGAGAGCCGAAGCGCCCACGCTGGTGAGTGAAGATTCCACATTGATCACCATCCTGTCTATCTTTTGTTCAATGAATGGACGCTTCGCCGTAACGGTTACCGCATTCATGGCTTTCGGCAGCGGCACCAATTCAATTGTCTTGATCGCAATGCCCGTATTTGATTCATTGAGCTCGAAGGTTTCAGAAAAGCCTTTTTGATGGCCTACCGCAGTTACGGATACGATGTAGCTGCCTGCTCCGATATTTTCAAATATGTATTTGCCGCCCTTATCCGCGACAGAAAATTTAACGGTCGAGGAATCTGTTGAACGAAGGAGGGCGATGGTAGCTGATTCAACAGTTTTTTGGCTGCCGTCGATCACCGATCCGGACACCTGGCCTTTTCTCATTTGTGCTTGGCTGGAAATTGCTGTCAGGACAATGACAAACAAAGTCAATAAATTTTTCATTTCAGTTTATTTATAATACTCGGTTATGATTATTACAGGTCAAAAGTAGGTACTATGTAATGCAAAGAACATTGTTTTGTACTGAACGGCTTTTTTCCGTGATAACTGGTAACAGCAATGTGACGCGCCGCCGACATTGGGGTTACAAGCGCGTCCATTTGTGTTTTAGCTGGTGATTCTTAAGGAAGGGCGGTAAATTTTTTTGTATTCGATGGCTGCCTAACTTCACACAAAATCAGATGATGACGGTAGATTTCAGGTCAGATACCCAGACCAAACCCACGAAAGCCATGCTGGACGCCATGTTCAGCGCCCCCGTGGGAGACGACGTATTTGGTGAAGATCCTTCTGTTAACTCGCTGGAAACCAAAGCGGCCCAGTTGTTTGGGATGGAAGCCGCCCTGTTTTGTCCATCGGGCACAATGACGAATCAAATAGCCATTAAATGTCACACTCAGCTGGGAGATGAAGTGATCTGCGATGTTTCATCGCATATTTATCAATATGAAGGCGGCGGGATCGCATTCAACTCGGGCGCTTCAGTCAAGCTCATCTATGGCGACAAGGGCCGGATCACCGCTCAACAGGTGCTGGATAATATTAATGCGGACGATGTGCATAAAGCGCATTCAAGCCTTGTGAGCCTTGAAAACACTTCGAATCGCGGCGGTGGAAGTTGTTATGAAATGGATGAAATAGAAAAGATCAGGATGGCCTGCGATCAGCATGGCCTCATTTTGCATCTCGATGGAGCCCGCCTGTTCAATGCGCTCGTCGAAAAAAGCCAGAAGCCCGAGACATATGGAAAGGCTTTTCATAGTATCTCCATTTGCTTAAGCAAAAGTCTTGGCTGTCCCGTGGGAAGCCTGTTGTTAGGGAAAGCCGATTTTATTAAAAAGGCAAGGAGGGTGAGGAAAGTTTTCGGTGGCGGTATGAGACAGGCCGGCTATCTCGCGGCGGCGGGCATTTATGCGCTTGACCATCATGTTCAACGCCTGAAAGAAGACCATGATCATGCCCGCGCCATCGCATCAGCCCTGGGAGAAAAATCTTTTGTTGAAGAAATCCTGCCGGTTGAAACGAACATTATCATATTCGGGGTAAAAGCTCCATTCACTGCTCCGACCTTTGTTGACAAATTAAAAGAAGAGGGCATTCAGGGTCACCCCATATCGGCTAATCAGGTGCGTTTTGTTACGCATCTGGACATTACTCCGGTGATGGTAGACAAAACAATCAATACGATCAAAAAGCTTTAGCTATGTTTCCAAAGATCAATCCTAAGACCACTTCCGCGTGGAAGTCGCTTCAGCAGCATCATGAGAGCATGAAGAAAGTTCACATGAGAACCATCTTTGCCAAAGACCCGCAGCGTTTTTCAAAATTTTCATTTTCATTCGAAGATTTTCTTATCGACTTTTCAAAAAATATTGTAACGGAAGAAACACTGAAGCTGCTGCTTCAGCTCTGCACCGAGTGCAAACTGCATGAAGCGATCGAGGCCATGTTCGAAGGTGAATTGATCAATGAGACGGAGCAGCGTTCCGTTCTTCATACTGCATTGCGCAATTTTTCGGGCAAGCCGGCATATGCATCAGGCAAGAATATTATGGAGGATGTGAGCCGCGTGCAAAAGCAGATGAAGGAATTCTGTTCCAAGATCCATAGTGGCGAGTGGAAGGGTTATACCGGAAAGAAGATCCGATTCATCGTCAATATCGGCATTGGCGGAAGTGACCTCGGTCCGCTCATGGTGACCGAAGCACTAAAGCCTTACTGGAAAGAAGGCATTCAGCCATTTTTTGTTTCCAACGTAGACGCTACACATATCATAGAAACGCTGAAGAAGGTGAATCCGGAAGAAACGCTTTTCCTTATCGCGTCCAAGACTTTCACCACGCAGGAAACGATGACCAATGCCCATACGGCCCGGGCGTGGTTTATTGCTGCCGCCAAAGAAGATGTTCATGTCGCCAAACATTTCGTGGCGCTTTCCACGAATGAAAAAGAAGTCACGCGTTTTGGCATCGATAAGAAAAATATGTTCGAGTTCTGGGATTGGGTCGGTGGCCGGTATTCCCTCTGGAGTGCCATTGGTCTATCCATAGCGCTCACCATCGGTTATGAA
>DATMHB010000720.1:0-4275 GCA_035555175.1 Flavisolibacter sp.
AGGTGAGGATGTCGAGGGTTAAGCATATCATATCATTATTAGCATTGCTGTTGGTTTCAAACGCATTGTTTCCGCAATCGCTCCAAAGCCGACGCATTCAAGTTTCATCCAATCACCGGTACTTTACTGATGAAAAAGGAAATCCTTTTTTTTGGCTGGGAGATACCGGGTGGCTCTTATTTTCAAAACTAACACGTCAGGAAGCGGAGCAATATCTGGAGGACCGGCGGAAAAAAGGATTTACTGTCATCCAGGTTATGGTGCTTCACACGTTGGCTGCCGTAAATGCTTACGGCGATTCGGCCCTTGTCAATAAAAATGTGGCGCATCCGCTTGTTACCAGCGGCAATTCTTTTGCAGATGCGCATCAGTACGATTATTGGGATCACGTGGATTATATTGTTGATCTGGCTGCAAAGAGGAACCTGTACATGGCCATGGTGCCCGTGTGGGGCAGCAACGTAAAATCCGGATGGGTGTCCAAAGATGACGCTGCATCATATGCAAAATGGCTGGCAGACAGATATAAAAACAAATGGAACGTTATCTGGTTGAACGGTGGCGATGTAAAGGGTACGGATTCAACGGCGACCTGGAAAATCATCGGCTCCGCCCTCAAAGCCAACGACCCCCGGCACCTGGTTTCATTTCATCCTTTCGGAAGGACGTCATCAAGCGAATATTTTCAGAATGAAGACTGGCTCGACTTCAACATGTTCCAATCGGGCCACAGGAGTTACGACCTTGATACTTCAAAGAGCGAGCACCGTTTTGGGCCGGATAATTACAAATTCGTAAACATCGATTACAGTCTTAAGCCAACGAGACCAACACTCGATGGCGAACCTTCTTATGAGCTCATTCCTTATGGCCTCCACGATACAACAAAACCATACTGGCAGGCCAAAGATGTAAGGCGTTATGCTTACTGGTCTGTTTTTGCCGGCGCCGCCGGGCATACATACGGCCACAACAGCGTCATGCAAATGCATAAGCCCTCCGATAAAGGAAGTGCATACGGCTCCAAAAAATATTGGTACGCTGCCCTGAACGACAGCGGTGCGCAACAAATGATCTATTTGAAAAGACTGATGTTGTCAAAACCTTATTTTGACCGCGTACCCGATCAATCATTAATTGTTGGGCAACAAGGAGAGCAGTACAATTATTTGGTTGCTACGCGTGGCAAAGACTATGCTTTTATCTACGATTATACGGGAAAGCCGTTCGAAGTGCGCATGGGCATCATCGCCGGAAACGCAGTATCGGCGACCTGGTACAATCCGAGGAACGGAACAAAAAAATTGACCGGATCATTTCCGAACAAAGGCTTTCGGAGATTCGATCCGCCCGGCAGTCAACAGGAAGGTAACGACTGGGTGTTGATCCTGGAAACTGTCAAATAGAACACATGCTGAAGCGAAACACCATAATTGTATTATTATTCGTAGCGGTCACTTCCTGCAACCGGAAGGCGTGGTTGTTTTCCACTTTCAGGGAGCCCGCAACAGATGGATTGAGAATGGCGTACAGCTATGATGGCTATCACTGGAAGGATTTTGATACAGTTTTCCTGAAACCGGCAGTCGACAGTATGGTGATGAGGGATCCATCCATTGCCAGGGGACCTGATGGCACCTATCATCTGGTTTTCACAAGCGCATGGAGGGGAAGCAGTTCATTCGGCTATGCCCGTTCAAAGGATCTCATTCACTGGGGCGACCAACGAAGCATTGCCGTGATGCAACACGAGCCGACTACAGTAAATGTTTGGGCACCCGAATTGTTTTACGACGATGAAAATGACCGGTTCATTATTATCTGGGCCTCAACTGTTCCGTTCCGTTTTGAAAAAGGCCAGGAGGATGAGAACAACAACCACCGCATGTATTACACAACAACAAAGGATTTTAAAACATTTTCAGAAACAAGATTGTTCCTCGACCCTGGATTCAGCGTTATTGATTGTGAGATCGTGAAGCGTGGCAAAGGCGACTATGTGCTGGTATTAAAGGACAATACAAGGCCTAACAGGAATATTAAAGTGGCTTTTGCAAGCGATCCGTTGGGACCTTATTCACCTGCATCCGAACCCTTCACCCCGGCTTTTACGGAGGGCCCAACGGTTGCAAAAGTGAGAGGAGATTATCTGATATACTATGATCAGTACCGTGATAAAATTTTTGGAGCCATGAAGACGAAGGATTTTAAAACGTTCACGGATGCAACCAACGAAGTAAGCCTGCCCCGGGGGCATAAGCATGGAACTATTTTCGAAGTGAGGAGGAAAACATTGAAGCAGGTATTGAACGCCGTGAAGCGCTAAGGCAAGGGCGGCTTAAATGGCTGCCGGAAGCAGGAGGTTTAAAGTCGCGTTAGATGAGAAGATCGTGAGGGCGCGGGATGCTGCCCAACCAGAATGAGATCAACGCAGGAGCGGCTCGTAACAGTGCAACATGGGCCGGTAATAAGAACTGAATCGAAAACAAATGAATCCAGTAGTTATCAAAATAAAGATCTTAATTGCGCTTTGCGGCTTTGCGCTCACTGCCGCTTTAAATTCCGTCAACGGGCAGGATACAGTACGATACACGGGCACGACGCTTGTGAATGTGGACTATCACCACGGGCAATTGGCACCGGCAGTGGGAGTTCATAATATTCAGGTCTTCAGGGCTAACAGGGAGCATGCACAACAGGCAGCGGGTAGCAATTGGACCTACAATCACGCACCGATGCTGGCCTACTGGAACAACCAGTTTTACCTGCAGTATTTAAGCAACCCCGTTGGTGAGCATGTGCCTCCCGGGCAAACCTTGTTGCTTACCTCAAAGGATGGTTACCATTGGGGCGAGCCCGAAGTGATCTTTCCGCCTTACAAAATTCCTGATGGCACCACCAAACCGGGAAGAACCGAAGCGGCGAGGGATCTGTATTCCGTCAACCATCAGCGTATGGGTTTTTATGTATCCAAGAAAGGACGTTTGCTCACGTTGGCTTTTTACGGAATTGTTTTGGGCGCAGGCGATGATCCAAACGACGGCAACGGATTGGGCCGTGCCGTTCGCGAAATTTATAAGAATGGAACCTTTGGTCCCATCTATTTCATTCACTACAACAAGAACTGGAACGAAAAAAATACTACCTACCCCTTTTATCGCTCAAGCAAGGACAAGGGTTTTATTGAGGCATGTAACGAGTTGCTGTCTACACCGCTCATCGTTCAGCAATGGGTGGAGGAAGCGGACAGGGATGATCCCATCATCCCACTGAAAAAAGATCTGAAGGCATTTAGCTATTATCATTTGCCCGACGGGCGGGTAGTGGGCCTCTGGAAAAATGCATTGACATCCATCAGCAAAGACGAAGGAAGAACGTGGGTATACAGCCCCTTGCGTGCGCCAAAGTTTGTGAACAGCAATGCAAAGATCTGGGGACAGAAAACATCTGATGGTAGATATGCAACAGTGTACAATCCTTCCGAGTTCCGGTGGCCCCTGGCCATTTCGGTTAGTGACGATGGACTCAATTATAATAATCTCCTGCTTGTGAATGGCGAGATCACATCGATGCGATATGGCGGCGCATATAAATCGTACGGTCCTCAGTACGTTCGCGGAATTACGGAGGGTGATGGGACGCCCCCTGATGGAAATCTTTGGGTAACCTACAGCATGAATAAGGAAGACATCTGGATCGCCTGCGTTCCGGTTCCTGTAACCGACAAGATCACGCAGCATGTAAATGAAGTGTTCAGTCAAATGCCTGAAGGAAAGGAGCTGAATCTCTGGAATTTCAATAGCGGACTGTGGACCCCCGTTTCCATCGACAAAATGGAAAACGGAAAAAAGGCATTGACGTTGAAAGACTGGGATCCTTTTGATTATGCCAAGGCCGAAAGAGTGGTACCTTCTTCAAAAAAAATTATAGCCGGGTTCACCATCACGCCTGCACAAAACGATCACGGTTGGCTGGACATAGAATTTACCAATGCGCAGGGAAATGCAGGCGTCCGGCTGTCGTTTGATTCCGCCGGAAGCTTCATAGCCAAGGCGGGTTATCGTAACCGCAATCTGATGAAGTACAACGCAGGCGAAACATACAACATACAGGTTGAGCTGAATTGTGAGACCCGCTTTTACAGGATCACCGTAAACGGAAAAGCATTGTCGCCGGGACTATTCTTTGCACCGCTCGCTTCTATCGATCGCGTCGTATTCCGTACCGGACATGTGCGCCGCTTCCCTGATGCCGATACCCCGACCGATCAGAATT
>DATMHB010000721.1:0-3223 GCA_035555175.1 Flavisolibacter sp.
AAGGACCTGAGAGTAAAGGTGTTTGGAAAAGTGCTGCACCTGAACCTGCGGCAATTCGACCGCACGCCCATCGGTACGCTGACCACAAGGACCATCGATGATATTGAGCGCATCAATGATATTTTTTCGGACGGATTGATCCCCATCATCGCCGACCTTCTATCGATACTTTGTGTTTTAGGCGTGATGCTGTGGACCGACTGGAAGCTTACCCTCATCTGTCTTATTCCTTTTCCGATCATCATAGTGGCCACTTATTATTTTAAAGAAAGCGTGAACAGGTCGTTCCATAGGGTACGAAACGCCGTTGCAAAGCTCAATGCATTCGTGCAGGAGCATATCACGGGTATGTACATCGTACAGGCGTTTGCTGCCGAGGAAAAAGAATTCGGTAAATTCAAAAGCATTAACAAGGAACACCGCAATGCCAATATCCATGCGATCTTTGCCTATTCAGTGTTCTTCCCGATCGTGGAAATTGTGTTGGCCCTTGCCATGGGCCTGGTCGTGATCAACAGCGCCGATCCCGCTGTTATTACTTCATTTATCCTTTATCTGAACCTGATCTTCCGTCCGCTGCGCGTGATCGCCGACAAGTTCAACGTTCTACAGATGGGCATGATCGCGAGCGAAAGGGTTTTTAAAGTGCTCGACAATAATGACTATCTCGATCAGCACGGCAGGTACGAACCCGAAAAGGTTCACGGCAAGGTGGAGTTCGATCATGTTTGGTTTGGGTATTCGGAAGAACATCCGGTTTTGAAGAATATCAATTTTACGGTGGAACCCGGGCAGACCCTCGCGATTGTAGGCCATACCGGCAGCGGTAAAACCACCATCATTAGTTTATTGAACCGTCTTTATGAGATCAACAGGGGACAGATTCGGATCGACGGAGTGCCCATTGAAGACTGGAAGCTCGATGCATTGAGAAAAAATATCGGCGTGGTGCTGCAGGATGTTTTTCTGTTTGCGGGTTCAGTAACGGACAATATTACTTTGTTAAACCCGTTGATATCGAAGGAAAAGCTGATAGAGGCCTCGGAGCTGATTGGGATGCATGAATTCATCATGCGATTGCCGGGAGGCTACGATTACAATGTGATGGAAAGAGGGGCCACACTCTCGGTGGGCCAGCGGCAGCTCCTGTCCTTTGTCCGTGCCTTGTTGTACAATCCATCTATCCTGATCCTCGATGAGGCTACCTCGTCGGTGGATACCGAAAGTGAACACATGATTGAAAAGGCGATCAATGCGCTGATCGCAGGAAGGACTTCGATCGTGATCGCGCACCGCCTTTCAACCATCCAGCGCGCCGACCAGATCATTGTGCTCGACAACGGGGAGATCAAAGAAATAGGGAACCACAGGGAATTGCTGCAGAAGGGCGGGTTTTATAGCAAGCTCTATGAAATGCAGTTCGAGAAAAAAGCACCTGCGCTCATCAATTAGAAAGGAATTTCTTTTTATTTATAATGTAGATTAGTAAGTCTTAAACAGCAATATGAAACGTTCCTTATTTATAACACTAACTGTAACCGTACTAGCTGCTCTTTTTTCCTGCCAAAAGGAATTGAGTTTTGAATCGAAACTTCCAACGGGACCCGCCAGTGGCGGCTCTGCCGTATTCACCCTTTCGGGGAGTGGAGGCAATTGCCTCAATTCGGTTGTCAATGGAACTTATACGCAAGGCACGGCACTTGGCACGGGCAATACGGTAACGATAGAAGTAAACGTGGGTACCGCAGGAACCTGGACGATGAACTCATCGGCAGCAGCGGGCTTTTATTTTTCCGGATCGGGAACGTTTAGCAATGCAGGTGTCCAAACCATTACGCTCAATGGTTCCGGCACGCCTTCAGCAAGCGGAGACCAGGTCTTTACCCTGTCGGTCGGCGGTGGCACGTGCACATTTACAGTGAATGTGGCGGCCTCTTCGGGAGGAGGCAATCCTACGCCAAGCCCTGGAGATTATTATCCGTTAACCGCCAATAGCTATTGGACCTACGATGACCTGAATTATTCTGATACATCAAAAAACACCAATATAGTTAGTGAGACAAAAGGCGGAAAGGTCTATCAAAAATTCGTTACGGAAGATAGCTCAGGTCCTTACGATACCTCCTATTACCGCAAAGACAATTCCGGATCCTATTTTCAATATTTAGTACTATCCGATCTTGGCTTACCGGTCACGTTCAGCCAGCCAAGCATAGATGTTCTTTTCCTTAAAAATACATTGACAACAGGCGCCACCTGGAATACGGATGTAAGTGGAACGGCGTCTGGCGTTCCCTTGGTGCTAAGGTGCAAATTTACTTGCATCAATGCCAACGAAACGGTCACCGTTAATGGAAAGACGTTCAACAATGTGTACCATGTGCAAAGTGTTTTCCAGGCGGGAGCGGCCGGAACCTTTTCCGATATTTCACCTGCTGCCAACAATTATTTTGCAAAGGGAATTGGTTGGATAAAAAAGGTGAACGATCCCGTGTTTGAGGATCAGGACATCCGGTTCTGGAAGGTCAATTAATGAATTGTAATAATAGGAAGGGCCGCCTTGAGGCGGCCCTTTTCTTTTGTCCGGCGGCTGCTATAATTCTCTTAAATAACCCATCGTTTTCGGCGCTCGCTCCTTATCTTTGCGGCAAATTTCAGGAAAGATATGATTGGTAGACGCGTGAAATGCTTATTGGTAGCGGCTTTCAGCCTTTTTTCACTCATCGTTTCTGCTCAGGGGCAAAGTCACCATGATAAACATGTTCCCAACCAAAGCGATGACAAGGAAAAGCAGGAGGAGACGAAAAAATTCGACGCGAATGAGGTCATCTTCGGCCACGTTCTGGACGCACACCAGTATCATTTCTTTACTTATCATGGTCATCACTACGGAATTAGCCTGCCGGTTCTATTATATTCCCCTGAAAGGGGCGGCTTTCATGTCTTTAGCTCCGCGGAGTTTCATCACGGGGAAGAAGAGCACAAAGGGTTTCGCCTTGTAACGCAGGAGTATAAAGAATCCCTCGTCACGCACCATGGCTATAAGGAAGAGGATCTGAAAGGACTGACGAATGAAAGCATCATTGCCGTGAATGAAAATGGAACGCCGGCCGAAGATGTAAAGGTTTACGATTTTTCGCTCACCAGAAACGTGGTTCAGATGTTCCTTGCCCTCGCTGTTCTGGTGTGGATCCTTCTGTCTGTGGCGAAAAGGTACAGGAGC
>DATMHB010000722.1:0-4339 GCA_035555175.1 Flavisolibacter sp.
AACGATCAACACATCTTTCTGAACACAAGGGGGGTAAGACTGCGCGGACGTATTGCGAATAAGATCGGCTTTGCAGCCTATATCACCGACAATCAGGAACGTGATCCTTTATATGTGCAGGAAGGCGTTGTCGCACACAAGGCCGTTCCGGGAGAGGGATTCTACAAAGACTTCAAAGGCACCGGCTATGATTATTTCGATGCCCGCGGATACGTTACATTCAATGCAACAAAATATATAGACATCCAGTTTGGTTACGACAAGAACTTTATCGGCAACGGGTACCGCAGCCTGTTCCTGAGCGATTTTTCGGCACCGTATTTATTTCTCAAATTGAATACGCGTATCTGGCGTTTCAACTATCAAAACCTTTTCATCGAGCTCAACTCCGCCCAGCGCCTGAATGCCGACCAGCTGTTCCCAAAAAAATACGCCGCCATTCACCACCTCGACATGGAAGTTACAAAGTGGCTTAACGTAGGAGTATTCGAAGCAGTGATATTTGGAAGAACCAATCATTTTGAATTTGGATACCTCAATCCGGTGATCTTTTACCGTTCTGTTGAGCAACAGAACGGAAGCTTTGATAATTCTGTCGGAGGGCTTGATGTGAAAGCGAACCTTGCCCGCCGGTTTCAGCTTTATGGTCAATTCATGCTGGACGAATTTAATCTCACCGAAATGCGCAAAGGCAGTGGCTGGTGGGGTAACAAATATGCCTTCCAGCTGGGCGGTAAATACATAGATGCCTTCAATGTCAGGAACCTTGACCTGCAAATCGAATGCAACCGAGTACGTCCATTCACTTATTCCCATCGCGACTCGGTGGCCAACTACACGCACTATAACCAGCCGTTAGCTCATCCTCTTGGTGCCAACTTTCAGGAATGGATCGGCATTGCCCGTTACCAACCTGCTCCGAAATGGACGATCCGGGCCAAAGCCATATATGAAATGCAGGGCAAGGACTCGAATAAGATCAGCTATGGCGGTAATATTTTTCTGCCGAATATTGTACCGTATCGGAACAAAGACTATGGCTATGACGTGGGCGCCGGTGTTAGAAGCAAAACAGCTTATACTTCTCTGTTGATCTCTTATGAACTAAAGCCTGAATTTTATATTGAAGCCAATGCTGTTTATCGAAGGGAAAGTGCTACCGTAATTGCACCTGGTAAAAACACGATCATCATGTATGCAGGCATCAGATGGAATATGCACAGGAGAGAATTCGATTATTGATGCCCGGCAGACGAATAGCTGCCTGTTCTCGACATCGGTTTTTTTAAAGAGTAAAACCACGGATAACGTTGCCTGGCGCGCCTTTCCTAGCCCAAACAAATAATAAATCATGGTTGAATGAGCCAGAATGGAGCCGTGGCAAGCTTTTAACGAAGCGGGCCGGTTTGCCCATTTCGATCGCACCTCCCAAAACCCTTGCTGATATTGCCTTTGCTTAAATGTATTCCCTTATTTCTTAATAAAAGGATACGTAGAATCCCCTGAAAGTCCATTCTGTGGTTGGCCGGATTCTGCCAAAAATTGGGTCAACTATTTTTTTTCAGAGAACTTGTGCACAAACCCAAAAAAGCTGCGCAAAAAAATTGACTTTTGTGGACATGGGGTAGAAATTATGTGGGTAACTGCCGGGTTCATGTGGACTGTTGAAGAACAACCTGTTCATTAAAATAATGTCGGTCAATTTGATTTTGGATCTTTAGAGGGCATCTATATTCGCCAACTGACTTACTGGGATAACATTTAGGTAATACACCCATAACAGTTTTTTAATAATCAGGACTAACTGAAGCCCCCATAGGTCATTGATAAAAAAATCAATGGTTTAACCTTTTGACTCTGTTTGTATGGATCTTACTAACCTGAATCGAGATAAGAAAAACCGCAGAAAAACCGCTCCTGACCTCAGTACAATGATCTATGGCAAGGTCCCACCCCAGGCCAAAGATCTGGAGGAAGCCGTGCTCGGCGCCATTATGTTGGAAAAGGGAGCTTTCGACGCTGTGGTTGAAATTTTGAAGCCAGAGGCTTTTTATGTAGATAGTCACCAACGGATTTACAGGGCGATGCAGAGCCTGGCGAATAAAAGCCAGCCGATCGATATTCTTACGGTAGTGGAAGAACTCCGTATGAGAGAAGAACTGGACCTTGTAGGCGGTCCATATTATGTGACCAAGCTCACCAATGCGGTTGTTTCATCGGCAAATATTGAAGCCCACTCGAGGATCATACTGCAGAAATTTATTCAGCGTGAGCTGATCAGGATCAGTGGAGAGATCATTTCAGATGCTTACGAAGACAGCACCGATGTATTTGACCTGCTTGATCAGGCCGAAAGCAAGATCTACGAGGTAACGTCTACGCACCTCCGTAATAATTATGAAACCATTGATTCGGTTCTCGTAAAGACCATTCAGCGCATCGAAGACCTGCGGCATAAGAACGAAGATATAACCGGTGTGCCTTCAGGCTTTCCATCGATGGACCGCGTTACATACGGCTGGCAGAATACTGACCTCATCATCCTGGCCGCCCGTCCATCGGTAGGTAAAACGGCATTTGCCCTTAACCTTGCACGGAACGCAGCGCTGCATCCCACAAAGCCCACACCTGTTGCGGTGTTCTCACTCGAGATGAGCGCCGGCCAGCTGGTACAGCGTATACTTGCCGCCGAAAGTGAGATCTGGCTTGAGAAAATTGCAAGGGGTAAGCTCGAAGAACATGAAATGAAACAACTGTATGCGCGTGGTATACAGCGCCTCGCCCAAGCCCCGCTCTTTATCGACGATACGCCTGCTCTGAATATTTTTGAGCTGCGTGCAAAATGCCGCCGCCTGAAAAATGCCAATAACATCGGCATGATCATTATCGATTATCTCCAGCTAATGAGTGGTACCGGCGAGAACAGGAACTCGAACCGCGAACAGGAGATCAGCAATATCTCGAGGAGCTTGAAAGGCCTTGCAAAAGAATTGCAAGTGCCGATCATCGCACTTTCACAGTTAAGCCGTGAAGTAGAAAAACGTAAGGAAGGAAACAAGATGCCGCAACTGAGCGACCTGCGCGAATCGGGAGCGATCGAGCAGGATGCGGACATGGTAATGTTCCTGTATCGACCCGAGTATTACGACATCACCCAGGATGAAATGGGAGATAATAACAGGGGTGAAACACACGTGCGCATTGCAAAACACAGGAATGGTTCGCTGGAAACCATCAAGCTGAGGGCGCTGCTCCATATTCAAAAATTCATTGAAGATTCAGGAGGGAATGATTTCGGCTCCATGAACCTTCCATCCAATTTCAAACCCGTTGCAGGAAATGATGGAAGCGGTGCACGCATGTTCATACAAACGAGCAGTAAGATGAACGACCTGCAGGACGACGAAGACCCATTTTAGTTACTGGCCATTCTTCATAGCAAAGCTCTGTTTCTTGCGGGATCAGAGCTTTTTTTATTTTCTTCGTGTATGAGTTTGCCCTTCTTTTTTGTAGACCGGCTGAATGAAACAACAGTTGTGCTGAACGAAGAAACATCCAAACACATTATCGCCGTGCTGCGGATGCAACGCGGAGAAAAGATGATGTTGACCGATGGACAGGGCAGGAAAGCCGAGGCTGTCATCACCGAAGAAAACAGGAAGAAATGTAGCGTTGAAATTTTATCCGTCAGCAATGAAGAAAAAACGGATAACCGCATCGTCATTGCCATTTCCCTGATCAAGAATGCGTCGCGATTTGAATGGTTTCTTGAGAAAGCAACGGAGATTGGTGTGGATGAAATCATACCAATGATCTGTGAGCGCACCGAAAAAGAAAAGTTCCGCTCCGAAAGAATGCATGGCATCGTCATCAGCGCTATGTTGCAGTCTCAGCAGGCATGGTTACCCCTGTTGCATGAACCGGCATCTTTTGAAAAAATAGCGGCAGGCGAATATGAAAATAAATTCATTGCGCACTGTTTGCTGGAACAGAAGCATGCGCTTTCCGCCATATCGAAACCGTCATCATCCTCCCTTATTCTGATCGGTCCGGAAGGTGACTTTACAAAAAGGGAAATTGACGGCGCACTGGAGAAAGGCTTTTTGCCGGTTGCCCTGGGTACAACAAGGTTAAGAACAGAAACGGCCGGGCTGGTTGCGGCCACCCTGCTGCGGATGAAGTAAGATGGTACAGGACCCGGGATTTAAAAGAGAGAAACAAAGTCAGTCTACGCTAAAGCTTCGGCGGAAAAAGCTTTGCGCGAAAGCCTCTTCGTATTCTTTGCGTTTCAACCTTTGATGTTCGCCCCTGTGTCATCCTCTTCGTATTTTCGAGGCAC
>DATMHB010000723.1:0-2541 GCA_035555175.1 Flavisolibacter sp.
ATAATTCACGCTAAACTGCGTCGGGCAGCGAAAGCTCAGTTTGATGCGGGATGATGCGAAGAAATTTACTGTTCTTGAGTTTGTACCGGAGCATGATGGCGCCAGGGTTGATACGCCGGGGTGGTGCTACGTCCTTGGCAGGTGAGAACTCCAACAGCCATAACTGACTTCCTTTCGACGGACGAATTGAAATGTTTTTTTGAGAACCTTTTTCCCTGCCTACTTCGATCGGTATTTGCGACACCAGGGTGGCCGTAATGTTGTAGGTCTTGTTGTCTTTCCAGGCATGGTCCCACGCGATTCCCTGCCGATCCGTCTCCACATAAATCATGTGCAGCGTATCGGCGGCGGCCATCAACGGCTTTCCGTTTTCGTCCACTGCAATCGTGCCATGCATGCGTACCGCCCTGTAAGCATAAATATTCCTGATACCGGATTTCGTTTGTGCGCAGGACAACAGGCTGGTGGACAGCAGAAGGGAAAAAAGCGCTGGTCTCAAATGCTTCATTCAACAAATTAAGCCAATAAAGAAATAAAGCTTTATTAAAAAAGGCCGGTTATTTACCGGCCTTTTTTGGTATCGATCCAATTACTGTTTTACAATCTTTGAAGTGAACACCCGTCCATCGACATAGGTTCTCAGAATATAACTGCCTTTGGGCAGAGTCGCGGGGATCCGCCATTGCACCTGTCCGCCGGGATTGGTGGCGTTCCTGGTCAGCAAAGCGGCACCGGAAGCATTGATCAATTCTATTTTTGCGTTCGAAGCATCCAATGCGAAGCGGATATCGATCCGGTCAGTGAATGGATTATTTACCACCCATACATTTTGCTGCACACCGTTGACCCTTAGCACTACTACCTGGCTCAGTTGGTTACGGCCATCCATATCGTTGGTGCGCAGACGATAATAATTGACGGGGCTTAATTGCCTGTCGATATAAGAATATTCTCTCTTTTCGGTAGAATTTCCTGCTGCCTGGATCGAACCTGCTTTGTAGAAATGCACACCATCGGTTGATTTCTCCAGATCGAAGTTCCGTGTATTCTGTTCAAGCAATGTGGCCCAATCCAATTGCGCCGCGTGATCTTTCCGGAGTGTTCCCCTGAAATTCACGAGCGTCACCGGAAGCGGGTTAAGCCCCGGTACGCCGGCAGCGAATCCTGAAAAACCTGTAGTGAATGTGCCCGTTAATGTGTAATCGCTTCCAAATGTTCCGAACGTGGGCGTTACGATATCAACCGCACCCGGCCCGTCGGGGCTTGGCGTTGCCGGCGTATAATTCGAGATCTGGCTCTTTACCTTGATCAACTTGATGCTGTTCCAAATATTGCCCGTGGCAGCTTCCCAGGCTGCCTTTTCCGCCGCCGTATAATAAAGGGTTATGGTATAAGTAGCCGAAGCATTATTTGTGGTGGGGATCACCCGCCATGTTTTTGTTGTAAGATAATTTGCAGGAATACTATTCCAGAAGGCTGTTACACCTGTGCCAGCCCTGTCAACGATCACCTGCGTACAGCCAAAATCCTGAGTGCCTGCATTGGTGATGCGGGCAATGATCTTATTATTGGAATTAAAGAAATACACATCATTGTTCGTACCGAGGTATGCGTTCTTGCTTGCGTTCAGAACCGTTTCAACGGCATTGCCAGCCGAAGCGGCAAATGTGGCGTTCATTCTTGCATTTGAAATAAACGCAGCAGCCAATGAACAGCCTGCCGTACCTCCCGATGAATAGTTCGAGAATACAGTTGGATAATTTGCACCGATGGGACTTGCATTAGCTTCTATAATATCGGGGGCTGCATCTGCAGATCCCGGCGCGTTATCGAAGCAGAATTGAATGACAATATTTGACGTGCCGTCCCAGGCAAATGGCGTAGAAAAATTAAAAGTGTTGTTACCTACCACCGATGAATAATTGCCATTATATACCTGCGTGTAAGTTCCGGCCACATAACCTGAACCCAAACTGGTGGTAGCTGTATTCATCATGGATATGGTGAAGCCGGCAAATGCCTTCGTGCTGTTCTTTGTCACAACCCTGAATGTCATTGACGTAAGGTTGGTTGCAGAGGTCAGACCAGCCGCCTGCAGCTCTGCTGCGGTAAACAATACCTGAAGCCTGTTCTTAAGATAATCGCTTTGGAACGGAGATCCGCCACTTACGTTGCTATTATACGTTCCCACGGTAAAGTTGCCATTGAAAGGCACCACAGGAGCCAGATCATTATCATTGATAGTAAAGCTAAATGTCTGAAGACTTGGTCCCGCTACGGCCGTTGTTGTGCCTGATAGTGAATAGTTCAGGGTAAATGATTTTACTGCTTCCACATCGGCATCATCATAAATGCGAAAGGTGACCGTCTGTGCAGCGGAAGAACCATCGCTGAATGTTACAATATTCGATGGTGTTGCGAAACTGCCATTGGTGGTGAAATCAAAATCTACACCCTGCACCGCAGAACCGGAAGCGCTCAGCGTGGCTGATGCGGTTCCGACCGGAGCAGCCGAGATGTTCATGTTGATCGTATAATCTT
>DATMHB010000724.1:0-6034 GCA_035555175.1 Flavisolibacter sp.
TCGGCCATACCCTCATAAAACGGTTCGATCCGCATGAACACCTCTCCAAACTGGCCTGCACCGCCCGACTGCTTCTTATGGCGGTAACTGGCATCGGCCATTTTCCGGATCGTCTCCCTGTACGGAATTCTCGGCTTCACAAATCTTACAGGCACCTTATGAAGATTCTCAATCTTCCATTTAGCAACAGCAAGGTGCATGTCGCCCTGGCAATGAATAAGGATCTGCTTCAGCTCCTGCGAAACCTCCACAATAAGGGTCGGGTCTTCTTCCTTTAACTGGTGAAGGGCCTGCGCGAGGTTTTCTTCTTCGCCCTTATTGACGGCTTCGATTGCCACGGTCATATTGGAAGAAGGGAATTCAATCGGAGGCAGTTCGTCATTCCTGCCTTTGATGTGAAGCGTATTATTGACGTGGGTGTTCCTGAGTTTTAATGTGGCACCGATATCACCTGCCACGAGCTCATTCACCGGAATGCGCTTATTGCCCTCCATCAGGAACAACTGATTGATCTTCTCCGTAACGCCATTCGATTCGTTCACCAGCTCCATTCCTGTTTTAATGGTTCCCGAAAACACCTTGAAAAAAGAAAGGTCGCCCACGTGCGACTCCGATACTGTTTTATACACAAAAATGCAGGCGGGACCATTGGCATTACAAGGGAGCGATTCTCCCGATTTCACTTTTTGAGGCGGCATTTCGTTAGCGCTCGGACAAACATTATCTATGAAGCCCATGAGCCTTCCGCTCCCCATATTCCGCTCTGCCGAGAGGCAGAAAAGAGGAAAGATGTCGTGATTGATCATTGCCTTTTTCATTCCATCTTTCATTTCGTCCTCATCCAGCTCACCCTTATCGAAATAATGCTCCATCAGATCTTCATCGTTACTTGCCACAGCTTCGACGAGCTCCCTGTGGAGGAGGTCGGCCCGCTCTTTTTCCTCTTCCGGTATCGGTAGTTTTTCAGGTTTGCCTCCTGTATCCCGGAATTTATACATGGTCATTCTCAACACATCGATGATTTCGTGAAATCCGGCCCCTTCCTGTCTCGGGTATTGCACCACAGTGACCTTATTTCCGAAGTGCTCTTTTGCCTGTTGTACAGTTTTGTTGAAATCCGATTTATCCTGGTCCAGCTTATTTACCGCAAAAATCATCGGCGTCCTGAACTTTTCAGTATACTCCCATATCACGTCGGTTCCTACTTCAACGCCCATGGCACTATTAAGCAGCATAACGCCTGCGTCGGCAACACGAAGGGCGGATAGTACTTCACCTACGAAATCATCATAACCCGGTGTATCGAGTATGTTGATTTTGTAGCCGCGCCAGCGGCTGTGCATCAGTTTGGAAAAAATTGAGTTGCCGCGTTCCTGCTCCAACTCGTGATAGTCGCCCGTGGTATTGTTTTCATATACCGAACCTTTGCGGTTGATCAATCCGGCCTCGAACAGCATGCATTCCGCTAATGTCGTTTTGCCGGAACCGGCGTGGCCCAGCAAAACGATATTCTTTACATGCGAGGTATCAAACTCTGCCATATAACAAGTTTTAGGATGAATAAATTATTGGCTTCAGCCTTATCAATGGGATAGGCCTATAAAAAAATTAGCAGCTTACCGCGCTAATAAAATTTTTGTATTCACTCCTCAATTCCTGCAAAGTGCTATCGAGGGTAATGAATTGGTCTAGCAATCCTTCGTGTTCCGAGTAGGTTTCTTCTGCAATCGATTCTCCGCTGGAGGATTCGATCTCGAGCTTTCTTTCATGTGCCTTAATAAATTGTTTCAGGTCGTGGATGTTGATCAGCTGGATGTGAAATTGATTGTCGAAGTGCTCAACGTCCTGGAGGTTTTCCCTCTGCAGGTCTTTTCGACAAAGCTCCTGAAGTGATTTTTTTGATTCCTGTAATTCGTCCCGGTAATTACGAAGGATTTGGCGCCATTCTTTGCACTCGGCTGCGAGCTGTGAGATGTCTGTCTGAACCATGGGATGAAGTTTTTAAAGGTTAAAAATGGTTGATTCCTTTAATTTCCCTTGGGTGTTGGATAGTACTTTAAATTTAAAACTCTTTGGGCAGAAAAAAACAAGTTTTTATAAACCGAATACCTTAAATTATTAAGACAGTTGCAACTCCGAACCAATTGCCCTGTGCATTCGGCGGAGGCGGCGCCATGCTCAACGCTTTAGGCTTTCTTTCGGTAGAATTTGAGGCCTGCGGCCTATATTTGATCGCGTGATCACACAAAACACCATACAACAAATTCTTTCGCGCATTGACATCCTTGAAGTGATCGGAGGCTTTGTGAAACTGAAGAGAAGAGGAGCGAATTATCTTGGGCTGTGTCCGTTCCACAACGAGAAAACGCCATCATTTACCGTATCCCCTTCAAAGGAGATATTCAAGTGTTTCGGTTGCGGCAAAAGCGGTAATACTATCAGCTTCCTTATGGAGCATGAAAAGCTTTCGTATGTGGAGGCATTAAGATGGCTTGCCAATAAATACAATGTTGGAATTGAGGAAACCGAATCTTCGCCCGAACAAAAGCAGCAGCAGCAAACTGCCGAAAGCCTTTTCATTATTAACCAGTTTGCGCAGCAATTCTACGCAGGGATTCTTTTTGAATCAGACGAAGGAAAAGATATAGGACTGACCTACCTTAAAGAGCGTGGCTTTGACGAAGCAACGATACGTAAATTCGGACTGGGTTATGCGCCGGATCAAAGAGATGCGCTGGCAAAAAAGGCCATCGCCAGCCAATACAACAGAGAACTTCTTCAGAGAGCAGGACTCGTGGTCACCCGTAACGATCAGTTGGTGGACAACTACCGCGACCGCATCATCTTTCCTGTACATAACAACAGTGGAAAGCCGATCGGTTTTGGCGCACGCCTCATCAGAAGCAATGACCGGGCGCCAAAATATATTAACACTCCCGAAAATGAATTGTATGTAAAAAGCAAGATCCTTTACGGCACTTACTTTGCGAGGCATGCGATCGATAAACAAGACGAATGCCTTCTGGTGGAAGGTTATACGGATGTCATTTCCCTGCATCAGGCGGGCATTGAGAATGTTGTAGCCAGTGGCGGCACATCCCTTACCCAGGATCAATTGCGCCTTATCAAAAAATATACAAAGAACCTTACTATCATTTATGACGGCGATGCAGCAGGCATAAAAGCAGCGCTCCGCGGTCTTGATATGGCGCTCGAGGAAAGCCTCAATGTGAAACTGGTGCTCGTTCCGGACAACGAAGATCCGGATAGTTATGTACGAAGGGTTGGTGCTGCCTCTTTTCGGAATTTTATCCTCCAGAATAAAAAGGATTTTGTTCTTTTTCAGCTCGAGGTTTCTCTGAAGGATGCCGGAAGCGACGCCAGCAAAAAATCGGAGGTCGTTAACCAGATCGCCGAAACCATTTCAAAGATCGATAAGACCGAAGATTTTACCAGGCAGCAGGATTATATCAGGCAATGTTCCCAACTGCTACATATCGACGAAACAGGTTTTACCAGCCTCGTAAATAAATTCATCCGTAACAGGATCTCCATCCAGGAAAACAAAATGCCTTTTGAAGAGGCGAAGCTTCATCAAGAAAATGCGCAAAAGGCACAGGAAAATGATTTTAACGACCAGACATTTTCTCTTTTATTCCGGGATGATCTGCAGGAAAGAGAGATCGCAAGGATCTTGCTGGAATATGGAGCAAGAAAATGGAACGGCGATGAACTGATCTCGGACTATGTTTTATCCGAACTCCCGGGTGAGGACCTCATTGATAACAAGGCTGTTCTTAAAATGATTGAAGAGTATAGGAGCCAGCCCGTTCCTCCCGACAAGAATTATTTTATCTATCATCCCGATCCCACCCTGAGCACCCTCGCGGTTTCGCTTCTTCAATTTCCTTACGAAGAAAGCGAGCATTGGAAAAGAGAATTGAGCCAGTCGACGGGTTATCAAAAATCACTTTTTGAACAGGATTATAAAAGTTTTTTGAACACCCTGAAAAGAGAAAATGAAAATGTTCTAATGAGCTATCTGAAGATGGGAAAGGATAATACATTAGAGGAGGTTGAATCCGCCATCAGTTACCTCAAACTGCGTAAGGTAAAAAGGTTGTTGTTACAGAACCAGAACGACCTGGAAAAGGCGCTGCCCACTCAGCAGGCTACATTGTTTCTGACGCACCAGCACCTGAAGCAACTGGAAATTGAGCTCTCAAAAAAATTGGGAACGGTCGTGATCCGCTAAAGGCGTCCAGGAAAAATTGACGCAGACAGGGGCTGGCATTTGTTTTTTATTATTACCTGAAATTGCTTTATCATGAAAACATTATCAGCTATAGGAGGGGGGCTCGCCGGTGCGGCGACAGTTACCTTGATCCACGAAACCGTGAAAAGAATTGTACCCGAAGCGCCCCGGATGGATCTTCTTGGTATGAATGCCATATCAAGAGGATTGCGTGCCGCAGGTTTGAAAACGCCCAATGAAAAGCGTCTTTTCACTTGGGCCCTTGCCGGAGACCTGGCCACCAATTCGCTCTATTACAGTCTGGCAGGAATAGGCAAGGAAAAAAATGCATGGACCAAAAGTGCGGCACTCGGCTTGGCCGCTGGTCTCGGTGCTGTCCTTTTACCTGGCCCGTTGGGCCTCGAGGAGAGGCACAGCAACAAGACTTTCTCCACGCAATTGATGACGGTCGGCCTGTATGTTGCCGGTGCCTTGGTAACGACCGCCGTCATGAAATTGCTGGAGAAGAGAAAGAAAGACCGGAACGACGTGTGGGAACACCGTCTTGTCACATCTGCAATGGTCTAGATTACCGCAGATATTTTTTACTTACCCACTGCACCAGCAGAGCAGCATAATAATTTCTGCGGGGTGCGGCATTGTAATACCGGCCGCCAAAACCGTTGATATCATTCCCCAAACTATATTTTTGGTCCAAAAGATTATCCGCGCCAGCCATGAGCTTGAACCTCCATTTTTCTCTGATCCATTTCTGGTAACCCAGTTTAAGTCCTGCCAAATGATATTCTTCTGCATACTCTGAGTTCGCATCATTCAAAGCGACCCTGCCGGCAAAGTAATAAGTGAGAGTTCCGAGAAAACCATTTTTGAACGAAAAATCATAACCCGCTGAAACCGCATGTTCGGGTTCACCCGGAAGCTGCTTTCCTGAATAATCCGTTGTTAGTTGTTTGAATTCTTTATAGTGGAAATCATGCCAGGTATGGCTGATCCAAAAAAGACCACGGTCCATTATACCTTTATGATCGAACAATGGATAGCCCAAATAAGTTTCGATGCCATGCTGCCTCGTTTTGCCTGCATTGACAAAAAAATCGCCGCCGCCGGCATCACGGCGTTGCACAATCGTATTTTCAAGAAGAAAAATAAATGCATTGACATCGATCGTCAGCTTATTAAAGATGAGTCCCTTCAGGCCGAGGTCATAGTTGAGCCCCCGTTCCGGGTCAAGGTCAAAATTGATGGTGCCGCCGGTGGGTAAGAGTTCTGCGGTAGTGGGAGGAGAAAACCCTTTTGAAACACTGGTGTAAATGTTCCATGTGCCCAGCCGTCTTAAAAGAGAAAAGCGCGGGGCCACCTGGTTGTTGAAAGATTTTTTTTGCAGGCCCAGTGAAGCAGGAGTGAATCGCTGGAACCGGATGCGCATCTGGTTAAAGCTGGCTCCTGCAGTGATTATCCATTCTGAAAGGTCCAATGTTGCCTGACTGAAAAGAAACTGCTGCCTGTTGTTGATCTCGTCGTAGGTTCGAAGAGAATCGGCATTACCGGCAACATTCTTATGAATACTTAAAGAGGTAAATCCTTCCTGCCATTCGCCACCTACTTGAAACCTGAAAATCGATTTCACCATTGGACGATTGAACGTAAACAGGGTGCGGCCGCCCACATGGGGCTCCGAACTTCTGCCGTAATTGCGCAGCGTGGGGTTGCGCAATTCAGTGAACATTCCATACAGAACACTTTTGTTCTGCCACCGCGGGCCCAGCTCCTGATCATACG
>DATMHB010000725.1:0-4016 GCA_035555175.1 Flavisolibacter sp.
CCTGCACTTCCACCCAGTTGGCCTGTCCGCGCTTAACAATGTAGGCGCTCGATAAACCGGCGAACATCATAATGATGGCACCGATAGCTACCCACATGGTAAACTTATGCGGATGAATCTTATTTCTTTGATTAGTGCTCACTATATCCATAAACACAGATTACACTTTTAATTTCAAATGCAGGGTCGTGTAATCTTTTATTACCCTGCCCGGTTAATTAATTTAGTCGGGCGCCGAGGGCCGATCTTACAGCTTGTCGGCCAGCAACGCCAGCAACACTACAGGCAAATAAATATAGCTTCCGAACATCACCCTTTTCGCAGCCTTTGCATCCATTTCTTTGTACAACCTGATGCATTGCGCCACCAGAAAAAGGTTCGCCATCATCACTGCCACAAGACTATATTGCCCGCTCAAACCGATCACATAAGGCAGCGCACATGCGGGTATGAGCAGCAGCGCATACACGATAGTTTGAAGCGCGGTATATTTTGTTGGCCCTTTCTCTGTCGGCAACAGTTTAAAGCCAGCATTCGAATAATCCTTGTGGGCGATCCATGCAATGGCCCAAAAATGGGGGAACTGCCACAGGAACTGTATGCCAAACAGCACCCATCCTCCATAGTCTTTCCATCCATGACCATTCTCAAAAATGGCATCATTGCCGGCTGCCCAGCCAATGAGGCAAGGCAGCGCGCCCGGAAAAGCACCTACCAGCACGGCTATTGCATTCAGTTTTTTTAAAGGCGTATAGATGAACGCATATAAAAAAAGACTGAAGGCCGCCAGTGCGGCGCTGGTCCAGTTGAAAAAATAGCCAAGTATGAAAACACCGGCAATGCCCGTGATGATCGCGAAGGCCCACGCCTCACCTGCTTTCATCCTGCCCGAGGCCACGGGCCTCGAAGCTGTGCGTTTCATTACCGCATCCGTATCTTTTTCAACTGCCTGGTTCATGGCATTGGCACTGCCCGTTACCAGAAAACCGCCAGCAAACAACAGCACGATCATGGCCAGATCATATTGCACGATCTTTGGAGCGAGCAGATAGCAAACGACACTGGAAAAAACAACCATAATGCTTAACGATGGCTTTGTAAGCTGTAGATAATCTTTCAGCTTCGTATTTTTTCCAGGCACTGCCTGATCCGAATGACCCATGCTCCGTGCATTGTTTACAGTGCATGCAAACACCTTTATTTCAAATAACTATCAATGAGCCGATTCACCTGGGTGAATGGGTTCGGTCTGCGGAATAAAATCTCTTCCGTCCTTGCCATAGTCGTAGGGCCAGCGATGAACTTCAGGAATATCGCCGGGCCAGTTGCCGTGGCCGGGATTCACTGGCGTAGTCCATTCGAGGGTTGTAGCGCCCCACGGATTCGTTGTCCTTACCTTCCTTCCCTTGAAAATGGAGTAGAAGAAGTTGAATACGAACATGAGGTTCACCGCAAATACCACGATGGTAACAATAGAGATCATTCTATTGAGGTCGCCAAATTTGTCAAAAGAATGCCAGCGGCTGAAGTCCATATAACGGCGGGGCACACCTGCAAGACCCATGTAGTGCATGGGCCAGAAGATGAGATAGGCACCGGCCAGCGTGACCCAGAAATGGATATAGCCTAGCGTGTTGTTCAGATACCTGCCGAACATTTTCGGATACCAGTGGTATACGCCGGCAAACATGCCGAAGAAAGCTGACACACCCATCACAATATGAAAGTGCGCCACAACGAAATAAGTATCGTGAACGTGAATATCGATAGTTGAATTACCCAACCAGATTCCGGTAAGACCACCCGAGATGAACATGCTTACGAAGCCGATCGCAAACAACATCGCAGGGGTGAACCGGATATTACCTCTCCATATCGTGGTTAGCCAGTTGAACACTTTGATGGCGGAAGGGATCGCGATCAATAGAGTCAACAGCACGAACACCGATCCGAGGAAGGGATTCATGCCCGTAACAAACATATGGTGCGCCCAAACGAGGAAGGCAAGTATGGTTATCGCAAACAGCGATCCTACCATGGCCATGTAACCGAAGATGGGCTTGCGCGAATTCACGCTCATGACCTCGGATACCATTCCCATCGCAGGAAGGATGATGATATAAACTTCGGGGTGACCCAGGAACCAGAACAGGTGCTGATAAAGGATCGGACTTCCTCCTTCATTCGGCAGGATCTGGCCGGCCACATAAATATCGCTGAGGTAAAAGCTCGTTCCCAGATTACGGTCGAACAGTAAAAGGATGAAACCTGAAAGCAGCACAGGGAAAGACAATACGCCAAGGATGGCCGTAAAGAACAGCGCCCAGATGGTCAGCGGTATCCTCGTCATGCTCATTCCTTTAGTACGCATATTCAGGATCGTTGCGATATAGTTCAACCCCCCCACCAACGATGACACAACGAACAGCGCCATCGAAGTAATCCAAAGATCTGCCCCCAGCTTAGAACCCAGGTTGGCCTGGCCCAATGCACTCAATGGCGCATACATCGTCCATCCACCGCTGGCAGGACCGGTTTCAATAAATAATGAAGTGGCCATTACAACACTGGCCATAAAAAAGAACCAGTAAGACAGCATATTCATGAATGGCGAGGCCATGTCCCTTGCACCAACCTGCAGAGGAATGAGAAGGTTGGCGAAGGTTCCGCTCAAGCCCGCCGTCAACACAAAGAACACAAGGATGGTACCGTGCATCGTGATCAGCGCATAATAAAACTCCGGTTGGATCTGGCCGCCCTTTGCCCATTTACCGAAAACTGTTTCGAGCAATGGAAAGGTTTCATCGGGGTAAGCCAGCTGAAGCCTGAAGAGCACAGAGAATAACGCACCCGTAACCGCCCAGATAATTCCTGTGATCAGGAATTGTTTGCCAATGATCTTGTGATCCTGGCTGAAAATATATTTTGTAATGAAACTCTGCTTGTGGTGATGGTGTCCATCTCCATCGTGGTGGTGCACGTCATGCGTCACTGCTCCCTCATGCACTCTTATTGTTGAATCGTTACTCATAAAATATCATTTACCTTTTCGGTTGTGAAATTATAGTTTACTGACCACGCCTGCTTTTACGGTTGTTGAATCACCTTTCGAAGGCGAAGGTGATGCCGCTGGCGCTGCCGTATTGGCTACCTCATACTGCGACTGCTTCTGCGCCATCCATGCTGTGAATTCTGCCTGTGATTCGACCACAACTGTTCCCCTCATTGTATAGTGGCCTGAACCGCACATCTGGTCGCAAGACAATTCATAGTCGAAGTTCTGGCCGTATTTTTCTTTCATCTGGCGTGTCGTGTACTTCGGCGTGAACCACATGGTGGTTGGAATGCCAGGCACGGCATCCATCTTCATCCTGAAATGCGGAAGACCAACGTCGTGGATCACATCCTTGGCACCAATGATGAATTTTACCGGCTTGCCCACTACAACGTGAACTTCTTGTGTCACCACTACATCATCGTGATTGTCCGGATCACTCCAGATCTGCCCGAGCGGATTGCTCTTTGCTTCAGCGATCTCCTTGAAATATTTTCTTCCGAGCTTGCCGTCCTTGCCGGGATAACGGAATTCCCATTTGAACTGGCTTCCCGTGACTTCGATCACCTGCGCATCTTTTGGTGCATCGCCTGTAATCTGGAACCAGTAATATAAACCGAAACCCACAAGCACCGTCAGCGTAATGGCCGGGATCACCGTCCAGATCACTTCAAGCCTGTTGTTGTGAGGATAGTAATAAGCCTTGCGATCATCTTTTTCCTGGTATTTATAAGAGAACCAGAAGAGAAGGATCTGCGTAATAAAGAACACGACGCCGGTAATTCCCAGGGTGATCCACATCATGGTATCGATGTTCTCGCCATGGTCGGAAGCAGATTCAGGAAGGATCTTTCCTTTGAGTCTTTCATTGCAATACCATACACCGAACAAACCTACGACCAGGAAAGCGAGAAGGAGGAACGCGTTGATCCGGTTTGTATCCTTCCTTGCTTTTTCTTCG
>DATMHB010000726.1:0-13112 GCA_035555175.1 Flavisolibacter sp.
TGTGCTTCGCATCGATCACAACAAACCATGATATTAACCAATTAAACATGAAGCAGATCATATTTGTAATCGCATTCTTTGTGTTAGCCTCCTGCTCTTCGTCAAAATCAGGAGCAGACAATGCGCTGGTAAAGGAAGAAAAAAATGAAGGCTGGAAATTATTATTTGATGGCAGGACCCTCGATGGCTGGCGCACCTACCAGAATAAACCGTCCGAATCCTGGTCGGTAACTGACGGCACCATTCATTGCAAAGGCAGCAAGGAAAAGACGGACCTGCACGCCGACCTGATCACAAAAGACCAATACGATAATTTTGAATTATCGCTCGACTGGAAAATCTCGCCGCAGGGTAATAGCGGGATCATGTACCTGGTAACAGAAGACTATCCTACCGCTTATCTGAGCGGGCCTGAATACCAGATCATCGACGACCTGCACTTTCCCGAAAAACTTGAAGACTGGCAGAAGACCGGCGCCAATTACGCGATGGATCCCGCACCCACTGCAGCGCCGAATCCGGTTGGCGAATGGAATCACACAAGGATCATTGTGAATAAGGGCCATGTTGAACACTGGCTCAACGGCAAAAAAATTGTCGAATACCAGATGTGGACGGATGAGTGGAAGAACAAAAAAGCGATAGGTAAATGGAAAGACGCACCCGGCTACGGCCAGGCACAAAAAGGTCATATTGCATTGCAGGACCACGGAAGCGAAGCCTGGTTCAAGAATATTAAGATAAAAACACTGTAGTTCATTTATCTCCGTTGCACGTACGGAGATATTCAAAACAAAGAGCACGAACGACGCAAAGGAGGATCGCAAAGAAAGCCAGTGCTTCTTTGCAAAACCTTGCGTTCTTTGCGCTCTTTTTGTTTGGGAACTGCCGAGCCAATTAACACTGCAATAGAACGGTCAGGTCCTCCTCTTTGCCTTTCGTCCAAACCTTAACGTTATTTAACCGGCGCTCACATCGAATGCGAATACCTTCGTAGTCCACAACCCCGCTTATGAAGAAATTCTATTTCGCCGTTCTTGTACTCGTTGGCCTGGGCTCGCAGGCAAGCGCACAAAAAGTGTCCGGCATTATAAAAGGCGTTCTTCAGGATTCCGTGTCGGCAACCCCGCTTGCCGATGCAACGGTGTCAATTGTACGCCTTCAGGACTCTGCACTGATTTCGTTTACCATTACCAACAGCCGTGGAGCATTCGAAATAAAAAATATTGAAGCGGGCAGTTACAACCTGGTGAGCTCGTTCCAGGGCCTTCAGACGAAAAAAATAAAGTTTTCCATCAGCGCCGAAACACCTGCCATTGACCTCGGCCTTGTACAGCTTTCTCGCCTTTACAAAACGATGGATGCGGTGGTGGTGACCGATGAAGCCCCTGTGAAAGTAAAAGGCGATACCCTCGCCTACAATGCCGACGCCTTCAAAACCAAGCCGAACGCCACCGTGGAAGACCTGCTTAAAAAACTTCCCGGTGTACAGGTAGACAGGGATGGGACCGTAAAAGCGCAGGGTGAAAATGTTCAAAAGGTTTATGTTGATGGCAAAGAATTTTTCGGAAGCGATCGTAAACTGGCTACCAAAAACCTGAACGCAGATATGATCGACCAGGTTGAAGTCTTCGACGATATGAGCGAGCAGGCAAAATTCAATAAGATCGATGATGGCAGCCGTTCGAAAGCGATCAACCTGAAACTTAAAAAAGATAAGAAAAGAGGGACCTTTGGGAAGCTGTATGCAGGTGCGGGTACTGAGGACCGTTATGATGCGGGCGTCAATGCCAATTTCTTTAAAGGGGCAACACAAACTTCGCTCATTGCAAAATCCAACAACATTAACAACGTCAGCTTTACGGTTTCCGATATGCTGGGCATGTTCGGGGGCGGCGCCCTGAAAATAGGCGGAGGTGATTTTAGTGCCGGGTCGGGCGGTGGAATGGGTGGTGTCCGGCTGGGCGGGATGGGAACCAATTTCGCCGGAGGCATGAGTGGCCTGAACCTCGGATCTACCGGCAATGGACTTACATCCGCTTCGCAGGTCGGCATCAATTACCGTGATACATGGAGCAAGCACTTCGATGTGAATGGCAGCTATTTTTATAACCAGACACAAACGACGAATCATAGGAAGAGTTATAAACAGAGCTTTTTCCAGGATTCCACCGGTCTTACCGATGAAAATGTTTTCAGCCGGAATAACAATGGTAATCACCGGTTAAACATGAACATGATCTATTCCATAGACTCGTTCAATTCAATCGTGTATACGCCTTCATTCAGCACGCAAAACTCGCAAAGCTTTTCAGATGACACGCTCATGTCGAGCGTGCACAAGCAGGCTGCGGATTATCATGCCAATGAAAGCCGCAACATTACAAATAGCCAGGGCGACGGTTTCAACTGGACAAATAACCTCATTTGGAGGAGAAAGTTCAGACGCGTTGGCAGAACGCTTTCGGTGAATGTATCAAACACCTGGAATAAAAATGACCGGGAAAAATTCACCACCATTTATTCGAGGTTTTTCAACCAGGGTGGTGTGAAATGGTTTGAAGGCATCACGAACAACCTCAATAATACCGAAAGCGAGACCAGGAATTATGCAGTGGGCCTTTCGTACACCGAGCCCATCGCAAGAGATAAAATGCTCGAGTTGAATTATACCCATAGCGATAACCGGAGCCTGTCGGACAGAAAGACCCTTGACTACGATCCGGCAACGGGCGGCTATAATAAGCTGGTCGACACCCTCACCAATAATTTCCAGAACCAGAACCTGTATGACCGCATCGGTGGAAACTTCAGGGTCGTGAAGAAAAAATATAATTACCAATTGGGATTCTCAGTTCAACAGACAACACTCGAGAGCGAGAACCTTACGAGAAAAACAAATATTAGTGAGAAATACTTTAACCTCTTTCCTACGGCTTCATTCAATTACCAGTTCCAGCGAAGCCGCAGCCTGAGACTGAATTACCGGGGAAGGACCAGTCAGCCGACGATCTCACAACTGCAGGACATCACGGATGTGAGTGGCTATCCTTATTTGTACAGAGGTAATCCGGGCCTGAAACAGGAATTCTCGAATAACATTATGCTCAGCTATAATTTTTTCGATGTTGTCAAGTTCAGGAACCTTTTTGCCTTTGTCACTTTCAGCAACACCACAAATAAGATCGCTAATTCCACCGAAGACCTTGGAGGCGGCGTTCAGCTCACCACGCCGGTTAACATCAATGGCGTCTACGCAGTCAACGGAACTTTCAATTTTGGCCTACCGATCAAACACCTGAAAGGCGGGAACTTCAATACTAATACAAGGATCAGCTATAACCGGGATGCGAACCTGATCAACAAGGTCAGGAACTATACGAAGAACCTGAATATCGGTGAAGACCTTCGCCTGAATTACAATTTCAGGGAAAAACTGGACCTGGGCGTAACCGCCAGCGTGAATTACAATTCAGTGCAGTACACGGTACAGACGAGAAACAATTCTTCCTACTTTACGCATACTTACTCGGCCGATGCCACCTACACTTTTCGGACAGGTTTTATCCTTTCATCCGATTTTGACTACACTTTCAATACCGGCCGCACAAATGGGTTCAACCGGAATTATGCCATGTGGAATGGCAGCTTTGCAAAGCAGGTGTTCAAAAATAAGCGCTGAGAGATCAAGGCTTCCGTGTTCGATATTCTTAACCAGAATACAAACGTTACGCGGAACCTCGGCAGTAACTATATTGAAGACGTGGAAAACAGCACGCTACAGCGTTTCTTTATGCTGACCTTTACGTATCGTATCAACAGAATGGGAGGAAAAGGAATGCCCGGGATGGAGAGAGGCGGCAGACCCATGATGAGACTGGGCCAGTAAAAAACGCCCCGGATGGGGCGTGTTTTATTTTAGTATTCTTTTTTTCGTCGCTGAATAGCTGCTGGCAACTGTAGTTGATCCAAAGATCAGCACACCCAAGATCGACCTTGTAAAACGCCACACGTTGAAGGACGGCTTATAGTAATCCCGGTAAATTTCAACCTCCCGGTGGGCATGGGAAATGTTTCTGTTTTTCATACTGGATGGTTTAGAATTTGTGGAAAAATAGTTAAGAAAATTAGGAAAACTAATTGACAAAACGAAACCTTTTTTTATTTTGTCGCCCAAAGCTGTTAAAAAATCCACTGCTATGAAGAATTCATCCACCAAAATGCTGCTATTTGCTGCCGTGCTGGCAGGATTTACGGCAAAATCCCAGGTAAAATTCCCTGTTACGAATAACGACCTCCGTACCAATCTTCAAAAGATCATTACCGATTTTCCTCATGAACTGTCATCCCTGAAGGGCGATACTTTGGCCGATAATCCGCAGACGATCGAATTCGCTTCGCTGCTCGATTTCAAGGGCGCGACCGACAATTCCATTACCCAGTATAAATCGGTAAGGCCGATCTATAGCTGGAAGGCTACCCTATTGGATACAGAAGATTTTGAAGAAGCATCCAAGAAGTACAATTGGCTGTTCGCACAATTAAAAGTAATGACCGTGCGCCTCGACGGTGGCTATTCATTTACACTCAGTGGCGATTACGATCAGCCGGATGAGAGCCGGAAATTCAGCAGCAGCATATTCAAGCTTACACCCAACGCAGTGAATATGCCGAAGCTGAAGATAGAAGCGTCGCTCCAATTTGAATTCCCCGAATGGAAGGTAAGTCTACTCGTTTATGAAAAAGAGAGAGAGGACAATGAAAGAGGCGAAACAAGAGACGGCAAATAAGTAAAGGCCGGACCATGATACGGTCCGGCCTTTACATGGTTTGTAATATTAATTCTGTATCCTGAATACATTCCCCGAAGGCGCATTCTTTCGCATTTCTTCCATCAGCTTATCACGCTCCTTCGTGAATTCCGCTGCGGTTACTTTCTTGCCTTCTTTGGGTTCCCTGATCTTGGCGGTATTCACTTTTGGTGACACCTCAATTGCTTTGTAAACCGTTTGTCCATTGGCAATATCAAGTTCCAGGATGAGGCCGGGCAGCTGACCCCCGTATTCGGGTCCAGCGGGCACCGGAACTTCGGTGGTGAACCAGGCTACCACGGTTGCGGTATCCTGATACGGCGTTCGTTTCATTTCGCCATTCTCCATCGTCATCTGTATGCGTGTACTAATGCGTTTGGCAGTGGCTTTATGAACCGTATAATTCAATACTGTTTTGGTTTCATCAGAAAGTTTCCATTCCAATTTGCGGATGCTGTCCGTAACAACGAAGGCCTTCTCAAGTACTTCGCGTTGATCTATCCTGATGCCTTTCTCGAAATTGAGATAAGTTATGTCGTTGCTGGCGCCGGCGAGGCGGAGCACTACGCCCCCGCTGGCAAAAGTGTTGGCGTCACCATCATTGGCTGCACTCGGCAGGAATTGCCAAAGGGATTGATTGCTGCTGAAAAGCAGTTCGTACTGGTCGGTCCTTGATTTGGGGATCTGGGCAGCGATGGCGGGGTCCAGGTTAAATGCGCGCATCGGCGTTTGCATAACTCTTTCATATAGCACGCGCCCTTCTTTCATTTGTGCGGAAGCAACAAATGCTGACAGCGCTAGGGCGGCCGTTAAAATTTTTTTCATGTCAAAAGCATTTTAACAAATGTAAACGACACTTGTCGTAGACGGCGTTAATCGTCGTTGCAGGTACGTTAATAATGGTTAAAGCAGGTATGAACGGCAATTGAAAAGGCTATTTTTGTTTGAATGCAAAGGCTCGCAAATATTAAGTGGTTGCCCATCCTGATGGTGCTTACGATCCTTGCCATTGCTGCCTTCCAATTTTATTGGTTGCAGAAGGCTTATGAACGGGAAGAAAGGGGATTGGAGCGACAGACGAATATGCTATTCGTGGAGACAGTGGGCTCGCTCCAGGCAGTGAAGCTGAAGTTCGACCGGGCCACCGATACTACAAAAAACGCAAGGATCATTGTTCATGGTGCACCGAGGGGCTTGAAAATGCCGGCCAACAATCAGAAAGTGGTGAGCATGATCAATGCCATGATGCAAAAAGCGAAGGATTCGGGGAGAGGCAGTTTTGTTATCCAAAAGGACTCGATCCATATTATTCAGGGCTTTCCGGGAAGAAGAGAGCGTCTCATGCAGTTTCTGTTCGACGTGGATTCATTGCAGGATTCGATCAAGGTGAAAGAGCTCGACCAGGCTTACAGCCGCCGGCTGGAAAGAGAGAATATCAACGTTCCCTTTACCATCAGCCGCGTTCCTACAAGGGAAACCAAAGAGCGTGTATTCAATGAGGTCACACTTGGTTTTCAAAATCCCATCACATACCGCCTCGACCTCGGCAACACTACCGGCTTCCTGCTGAAAAGGATCAGCGTGCCTATTCTTTTTTCGTTCTTTCTGGTTGCCTTCACCCTGTTGTCGTTTTCTCTTCTGTATCGCAATCTGCAAAGGCAGCGCAGACTGGCCGATATCAAGAATGAATTCATCAGCAACATTACCCACGAGCTGAAAACGCCGATTGCTACCGTAAGTGTGGCCATTGAAGCCCTGCGGTCTTTCAATGCCAGTCTCGATGCACAAAAAACAAAAGAATACCTCGACATCTCGGCGAACGAGTTATTGCGGCTTTCACTTCTTGTCGATAAAGTGCTGAAGCTTTCCATGTTCGAGAAAAAAGAGGTAGAGCTCAAGTATGAAATGCTGGACATGAGAAAAATTGTGGAAGAAGTTACTTCTTCCATGCGCCTCCAGTTTGAGAAGCATCATGCCGAAGTGAAACTAACTAGTGAGGGCGATACCGAATTGGAAGGCGATCACCTTCACCTGGTGAGCGTCGTCTTCAACCTGCTTGACAACGCGCTCAAATACAGTACCGACAAACCAAAGATCAATATCGACATTCAGGGAAGCATGAATAAGATCGTGCTGAATATTTCCGATTCAGGCATCGGCATTCCTGCGGAATACCAGGGCAGGATCTTCGAGAAATTCTTCCGCGTTCCCACCGGCAATTTGCATAATGCGAAGGGGTACGGGCTTGGATTAAGCTATGTTGCACACGTCATCCACCGTCATGAGGGAACGATCAGGGTAGAGTCCGTTCCGGACAATGGCAGCCGCTTCTCCATTATTTTACCGAAGCATCCGTTGCGAAATGCGTAGTTTTCAATTCTAAAACCGCGGTCATGAAAAAAGCCAAGGTGCTGTATGTGGAAGACGAAGTATTCCTTGCCAAGATCGTGAGCGAAACCCTGCAGACGCGCGGCTACGATGTAGTGATGGAATACGATGGCGGCCGGGCCACCGAATTGTTTCTAAAAGAAAAGCCGGATGTGTGCGTCCTCGATATCATGCTGCCCAACAAAGACGGCTTTGCCATTGCCGACGCGATCCGTGAAAAAGATCCGCAGGTGCCCATCATTTTCCTCAGCGCCAAATCACAAACGAGCGATGTTGTAAATGGCTTTCGCCTTGGCGCGAATGATTATATAAGAAAACCTTTCAGCATAGAAGAGCTCATTGTACGCATTGAAAACGTGCTAAAGACAAAATCGGCGCCGCAGGAAGAACCTGAAGAAGTGAGCATCGGTCAGTATGTATTTAATTCCAAAAGACAAACCCTGAACCATCCAAATGAACAGCGCAAGCTTTCGTATCGTGAAAGCGAATTATTAAAACTGCTCTATGAGAACCGCGACAATATCGTAGAGCGCAGCGAGATCCTTACGCTCCTTTGGGGAAGCGATTCATTTTTTAACAGCCGCAACCTCGACGTATACATTACGAAGCTGCGCGGATATCTGAAGAGCGATCCGTCCATCGAGATCATTACCATCAAGGGCATCGGATATCGGTTTGTGATGAGCTGAGACAAAAGAAAAATGAAGGGAGTGGAACACAAGGATTATTTTGGATGCTAAAAGCCAATTGTTAAATGACAGATTGCGGCGGCCTTTAGCAGCTGTGGCCTTCCATTATTCAATGCATTACGGCTTTGCGCCCGACGCCTTGCAGATTTATGGCAACAGGAACAACTTTTTTTCACACCATCATGTAGACTGACAGCATGCGAAAATTTTTTTCTGCAAAAGAGATCTTTACCGGCCAGGAATTCCTGCGCGACCACACCGTTGTTGTGAATGAAGGAAAGATCGAAAATCTCATCAGTTCTGCGGATGCACCAGCTGATCGCATAGAAAATTTTGACGGGTGCACGCTGGCGCCCGCATTTATTGATGTGCAGGTGTACGGTGCAGCAGGAAAATTATTTGCACGGTATCCTGAGCCATGGACCCTCAGGACGATGCAGGAAGTGTTTTTCTCCCAGGGCACCATACTCTTTCAGCCAACGCTGGCCACGAATACGAACGAGGTGTTTCGCCGATCGATCGATGCATTAAGAAAGTATTGGGCGGAGGGGGGAAAAGGCATTCCCGGTCTGCACCTCGAAGGGCCATGGCTCAATCCAAAAAAAAGGGGCGCGCATGTTGAAGCGTGGATCCATCCGCCCACAATGGAAGAGGTGCGTGCGCTTCTCGATTATGGTGGCGACACCATTCGCATGATCACTATTGCGCCGGAAGTTTGTTCAGAGGAGATCATTCAATTCATTCTTTCGCGTGGCATTATCGTATCTGCAGGCCACAGTGATATTACTTACGATCAGGCAATAAAATGCTTTGATGCGGGCATCCCTGCCGTCACGCATCTTTATAATGCGATGAGCTCCCTGCATCATCGTGCACCGGGTTTGGTGGGTGCTGCATTTACACACCGGAGGGTGGTGTCAGCCATCATTCCCGATGGTCACCATGTTGATTTTGCTGCGATAAAAATTGCAAAGGAGTTGATGGGTTCGAGGCTTTTTGCGATCACGGATGCGGTCACTGAAACATTGGAAGGGCCGTATCGCCACCAGCTTGCGGGCGACAAATATGAATGCGATGGCATCCTAAGCGGCTCGTCGCTCAGCATGCACAAGGCCTTTGTGAATCTGGTCCGTAAGGTAGGTATTGATAAGGGTGAAGCCCTCCGCATGTGCAGTCTGTATCCGGCCCGCTTGCTGCTTTGCGATGACCGCTACGGAAAGATCGCTCCGGAATACGATGCCAGCCTTCTTGTACTGGGCAGTGACCTGGGCCTGCTAAGAATTATCTGACACGCTCTATCGAATACTGCTCTTTCTTTCTCTTGGCATACTGAATGCACCACATGATAGTGAATGTAGGAATGAAGTCGATGCCGGGGATCAATTCTTCAATAAAAGAAAATACACCACCCAGAAAGCCTTTTCTGAAGCCAAACATCCGCCAGAAAATAAAGGCGGAGATCGGTGCCCAGATGATTTCGCCAAGAACTGGAATAAGGATCACGGCACTTCCGATAAAGTCCATCAGCAGGCACGACGCCAGTGAAGGCAGAGGCTTGTATTCGATCGGGTAATACTTCGTGGTTTTTCTGAACGATAGCTTTTTCAATTTCGGCGCGCTGCAGGGTTTTTGCCGCAACAGTACAATTGACGAAAACCCGTACCAAACCGTTGTATGGCATATTTCTTTATGAAAATATTAGATGAAACCCGGTATTCATATCGGCACCTCCGGCTGGAGCTACAAGCACTGGAAAGGCATTTACTATCCGGCGGCGCTGCCCTCCACCAAATGGCTGGACTTCTATGCCCAAACCTTTCGGGCGACCCAGATCAACGCCAGCTTTTACCGGATTCCAAAAGAAGATACCGTGATCAAATGGATGCAGCACGTGCCGAAGGGCTTCCGTTTTTGTCCGAAGATGAGCCGCTTTCTGTCGCACATGAAAAAACTACACGATCCGGAGGAGCCGCTTGAACGCTTCTTCAATGTGTTTGCGCCGATGAAAAAAATGATGGGACCAGTACTTGTACAATTACCGGCCATGGTGAAATTCAACTATGATCTTGCCGAACAATTTTACGCGCTGCTGAAAAAGCAATACAGGTCTTATGAATTTGTGATGGAAGTAAGACACGACACCTGGATGCAGCAGGACAGCTTTACCCTGATGACAAAATATGATATAGGCTTCGTCATTTCGCAGTCGGGCCACAATTTCCCTTACGCAGAAATGGTAACGGCAAAAAACATTTACATCCGCTTCCATGGGCCTGCCGAGTTGTATGCTTCTTCTTATTCAGATAAAATGCTGAACGCTTTCGCCGGAAAATTTAAGGAGTGGGTGAAGCAAGGTCACGTAGTGTGGGCTTTTTTTAATAACGACATTCATGGCTATGCGGTGGAAGATGCGAACCGGCTGATGGCGATGACGGAAAAATAAAGAGCAATGACAACATCATTGCTCTTTACTGTGTTTTCAAAGGTCATCATCTTCGTCAACGTCGTCGTCTGCATCAATCACAAGATCATCTTCATCTATATCCTCTTCGTCAAAATCGTCATCCAGTTCCACATCGAATTCTTCTTCGTTTCCGAGCGCTTCGTCGCCATCCCCCAGAATCAGATCATCTTCTTCCTGCTCATCTTCATCTTCATCGTCCGGAGCATAATTACCATTCACAGGGTGGGTCTCGGGATTGTTTGAAAAAGGCTGCTCAATAAAAATACTTTCGGAGGGCATTTGGATTGCACCTAAGGGGCTAAAGTCGCTCACTTCTTCATCAAGTTCAGCAGATCCGGTCTTTTCAACATCAAAGTCCCTTTGCATAAATCTCTTTATACCAGTAGGTAAAAAATGTGTGCCAGGAAATTAGACGAATGCAATAAATACAGCGTCAAGTCTTTATGTAATTGAATTCAGGTAAACAATTAACGTGTTGAGGATTTTTTTGCCAGCAGCAGGTCACTGTAGGAACCTGCGATATACGCTTCCTTTGTGAGCCGAAACAGGTGCGCATAAACGTTACACTGCTCTTTCAGATTTTCAATACCGATGGTCCCGTCCTTGTCTATCGCTTCCACTTCCACAAAACGTCCAAGATCCTTTACGTCATCAAAATGAAACTTTACATTATCGATAAAATAGATCTTCCTGGTTTTATCAACCACTACCTTGATGCCGAGAGATTTTTCGAGCACCTGTTTCAGTGCCGGGTTGGGCGCGGGATGATACAATGTCACATCCGACTGTCTGGCTGCGGCTGCATCATGCCGTTCATAGTAGATCAGGGCGTGTTCGATGTTTCCTTCACGCAGCTTTAATCTTCCGTTCGGCACATTGAAGTAGGTATCAACCTGGTGGTCGGTTCCAGCGAACCGCGGATGAAAGGGTTGCAGCATGGCTTCCAGCTCATCTGTAACTTCTCTTCTTGCCTTAAATTCATAATTGATGTGCATGCGTTTTTTGTGCAAAGAAAGCTTTCGATGGCATAATTTTTTGAGTTTTAGATGAAGATCATCAGCCTCCGGCCGAGCAATTATCAATTTAAATGTCTCATCATGGAAGATCTCTTTTCAACCAACATAGCGGTGAACGATCAGAATATCAACTACAAGGTCATCTTCGATCACGAGAAATATGTGTTTCTTTCTGAAGCGAAGCCGCGCGAGTTCGCCTCTTTTTCTTTCCGCAGGGAACACGACCGGTGGCTGGACCAGCAGCTTTTGCCGCCGGAGATCAAGCAGCAGGCGATTGACGCCCTCGAAAAATATTTATTGAAACAACACTAGTGAGAATTGTTGATTGCTAAATAAGGGACCATTAAAGGAGGTTAATCTGAAACGACTATAGCAGGCTGTTGCCGGCAAACTTAAAATCGACAAGGGCGATCCCGCGGGACGCCCTTTGAAGATGTTCTATTTAATAGTTCACAACCTGCTCTTCAATGGTTTGCGGCACTTCTCTCCACTCGTATTGCTGATTACGCAGCTGGGGTTCGAACCCCGCTTCACGTATTGCCTGCTGAATGGTGCGGTAGGTAAAGCGGTGCGGTGCGCCCGCAGCACTCACCACATTTTCTTCAATCATGATGGAACCAAAATCATTGGCGCCTGCATGCAGGCAGAGTTGCGCGGTTTGCTTTCCAACGGTTAGCCATGAAGCCTGTATATTCTTGATATTGGGCAACATGATCCTGCTGATAGCGATCATGCGGATATATTCTTCAGGCGTAGTGAGATTGTGTACGCCACGGATCCTGGTAAGCAGGGTGTCCACGTCCTGGAAAGTCCAGGGTATGAATGCGAGGAAGCCCTTTGCCCCTTCTGGTTTCCTGCCTTGAACTTCGCGGATCTTTGCGAGGTGCTCGAACCGTTCACGGATCGTTTCCACGTGCCCAAACATCATCGTGGCAGAAGTGGTGATATTGAGTTTGTGTGCTTCGTGCATGATGGCCAGCCATTCGTCCGCACCGCATTTGCCCTTTGAGATCAATCGCCTCACCCTGTCTACAAGGATTTCCGCGCCGGCGCCCGGAAGTGAATCCATACCCGCCTCTTTCAATGCTTTCAATACGTCGCGGTGACTCATCTTTTCAAGCTTGGCTATGTGCGCTACTTCGGGCGGTCCGAGTGCATGCAGCTTGATTTCGGGGAACTCCTGCTTGATCTGCCGGAAAGTATTCGTATAAAAATCGAGACCAAGCTCAGGGTGATGGCCGCCCTGTAACAACAGCTGGTCGCCCCCATACCTGATCGTTTCGGTGATCTTTTTGCGATAGGTGGGCATATCGGTAATATAGGCATCCGAATGGCCCGGAATGCGGTAAAAGTTACAGAACTTGCAATTGGCAATGCAAACGTTGGTGGTGTTCACATTGCGGTCGATCTGCCAGGTGACCTTTCCATGGGGCACCTGTTTGATGCGGAGCTCATTGGCGACATACATTAATTCAGCAAGAGGAGCATTTTCAAAAAGAAACATGCCTTCTTCTACACTCAATGATTCAAATCGCAGGGCCTTATCGTACAGATCGGAAAATTGCATAGCGCCGCAAATTTACAAAGGAAGGGCCGCATATTGGATAAACGGTTTGACCACCTTTCAGGCTTACCATAAATTTAATAGATTAGAGCAGGATGCTGACCTGCTTTGGTAAAGATCGACGGATGAAACGACTGCTCTGCTTATTCTTGCTATCCGCGTGCTCGTTTGTGAGCTTTG
>DATMHB010000727.1:0-2184 GCA_035555175.1 Flavisolibacter sp.
CTTATCATTACCGCCGCCACCACCTTTTTCGTCCTGCACCACAAGGGAACCTGAGGCATTAAAGATCAGGGTTGCATAGCGCAGGTAAACGTAGGCCACGAGAAGGGAAAGAGCGATAGAGATGAGAAAGAGCGGCAGGAAACGAACATATTTATAGAACAGGTCCTTAATATTAAGGCCCGTACTCTGTTCGTTCTGGGGCATCTGTAATTGGTCTTCCATTCAGGAGGATATATTAAAATGATGAAATTATTTGATGAGGTTCAGCACCAGGGCAACTGCAGTAATAATGGTAGTTACGATACCGATCTGCTGCAAAAGACTCTGCTGCTCCTGTTGCCTGATCCTTCTTCCGGTCTGCTCTACGAACACCACGTCGTTCTGCTGTAAATAATAGTAAGGAGAATTAAACATTTCCTTAGACGTTAGATCGATCGTGCCGATCTCGCGCTGGCCATTGACCTCCCTCATTACCTTGAGGTTGTCCTTTCTCCCGAATTCAGTAATGTCCCCCGAAAGACCGAGCGCTTCCAGTATTGTGATCCGCTCTGTTGGGATCGTGAACGTGCTTGGGCTTCTCACTTCTCCAAGCACGGTGACCCGGTAATTCAGGAAACGAACGATCACCGAAGGCTGATTCAACTGCCCAACCAGTTTACTCTTGATCAGGTTGGCCAGTTCCTCTCTTGTCAACCCTTCGGCGTGTACAACACCGATCTGCGGATACTCGATATTTCCGTTCATGTCTACAAGAAATCCCGTATTGCCACCCTGTTCTCCTGCCAGATTATAAGGTGCTTCGGTCCGCGGCTCAATGCCATTAGCCGCGCTGAACACTCTTATGGCCAGCAGATCATTTTTCTGGATCACAGGAACGGTGAGCGCAATCAGTTCCTTGCCTGAGGTATCGGACGCTTTCTGCAGATAATTATTGGTAACAATTTTTTGCGAGGTACAGGAAAAGGCGAGGGCTGCAACGGGAAGGAAAAGGAGAGAGGAAAATCTCATTAATGGTGGTTTGTCGGTTGAACAGATATTAGCTTTGATTTATCAATATAAGCAATAAGGATGTAACCGAGGCTATCGATACACACTTTCGCGGTTTTATTCTTCACCTCCAGAATTTTTCCCTCCTGGTCCATCATCGGCCCCGCGATCACGCGGATCCGGTCCTCCGGTTCAAAATCCATCTTCACCACCTCCACATTCTCGTACTCATCTAAAAAACGTTTGATGGTTTGGATCTCCTTTTCCTTTATCACCGCAGGCTTTCCATCCCAATACACAAAATTCACAACGCCGTTCGTCATCCGCACATTGCTGCGGTCCGCTTCATCAATCTTAACGAATACATAAGACTTGAATAGCGGCTCCTCGATGGTCTTGATGCGGTCACTCCATTTGCGCCGCACCTTATTTAATGGACAATAGCTTTCAATGCCTTTTTGCAAAAGGTTACTGTTGACTTTTTTTTCCCATCGGGGACGCGTATAAATTGCATACCATCTCACACCCATAAACGATTTTATTCACGGCTTCGCCACCTCGGTCACAGGATTATTTTTTTGTAACCGAGCAGTAAAACGTAAAGAGGTGCAAATATAGCTTTTGCCATGTGACTGGCAAATCCCTGAAAATTGCAGATTTTGAGGAAGTTATTCTTTGAGCCTTTATGAATCGCGCAGCAGGTGAACAAACAAATAATTTTAAATTGAAATTTACTGTTCCCACCGACCCTTTTTCCCTACTAGCCGTTCAAATCTGTACATTTATCTAAATCTTCCCATTTGAAACAGCGATACTACTCTCTTGACGTGTTCAGGGGTGCTACGGTTTGCCTGATGATCCTCGTCAATAATCCCGGCTCCTGGTCCTTTATCTACAGTCCTTTGGAACATGCACCCTGGCATGGGTTAACACCAACCGATCTCGTCTTTCCCTTTTTTCTTTTTGCCGTAGGCAATGCAATGGCATTTGTAATGCCGCGACTTGAAGCCGCAGGTGACCGGGTGTTCTGGAGCAAAGTGATCAGGCGCACATTGCTGATCTTTGCAGTTGGTCTTTTTTTGCAGTGGTGGCCTTTTGTAAGATGGCAGAATGATCAGCTGGTGGGGAATGGCTGGACCTGGACCACTGCCGATGGAACCGTAACCGGGATCAGGATACTAGGCGTTCTTCAAAGGA